>NZ_JBIGIA010000079.1:0-252 GCF_043555975.1 Pelomonas nitida
GATGCGCCAGCGCCTGAAGCTGGCTGGCAGTGAGCTGTCACCCGAAGCCGCCTTGGCGGACCTGCGCCGCATCCAGCGTCACACCGTCAGCATCGACGGCAGCGCGCCCATCCACGGCGTGTCCACCCGAGTTCGACACCAACCGCCGTAAGTGCCTGATCCGTATAGGCTGGCCCTTCGGAATTGCCACTACAGCAGGGTCAGTTGGGTGTCGATGGTCGGTTTCTTGATGCGAAGTGCGGCCAGGGCTTG
>NZ_JBIGIA010000080.1:0-251 GCF_043555975.1 Pelomonas nitida
CATGGCCATGAAGGGCAAGATTCGCGCGATGCATCTGCGCGAGGGGAAGTCGATCAGTGAGATCGCCAGGCGCACGAGCCTGTCGCGCAACACGATCAAGAAGTGGTTGAAGGAGCCGGCCGAGGCGCCCGAGTTCGACACCAAACAGCCGTTTCGAGCGTTTTCCGCCAGCGGGTCCATTTGGAATCAACAACTTAGGCGCGCATTGGTCGATTTTCTGTAGTGGCACGTTTGCTTATTTGGTGTGTTGG
>NZ_JBIGIA010000081.1:0-249 GCF_043555975.1 Pelomonas nitida
TTCCGCACCTCGGGCAACAGCGGCTGTATCCGCGACCACAGTGCTGCGCTGACTTCCTTCTTGACTGCCATCTTCCTCAGCGGTTCTTGAACTGAGGCAGATGATAAGTTTCGTTAGCGGCTCTAAGAGCCGCTAACAAAATTCCGGCAAGGCGCGACAACAGATGACGCAGCAGGCCAAGCTCAACAGCGCCACATGAGTCTCGACGGCGCGCTCAAACCGGATGCGCAGCTTGCCAAACGCGGCCAG
>NZ_JBIGIA010000008.1:0-247065 GCF_043555975.1 Pelomonas nitida
CCCTGGCCGCACTTCGCATCAAGAAACCGACCATCGACACCCAACTGACCCTGCTGTAGTGGCAATTCCGAAGGGCCAGCCTATACGGATCAGGCACTTACGGCGGTTGGTGTCGAACTCGGGGGCGACTGACTGGCCAGCGAGATCGTCGATGAGTTCACCGCAGCGATGGCCATGAGCGAGGTCCCATCCCAAGAGAGCGTTGAAGGGCGTCCCTGCTCTTCGGCAAAACACAGATGGACTTTAGCGCCGAGTCATCAATGGGCGGTCTCAAAGCCGAAGTGCAACACCGTGAGTTCGCGCGTGCCGATGCTGATGCCGATGCCACCGCCGCTCATCAGGCCGGACTTCTTGGTGATCTGCTGGTGGATCTCGTTCCGGGCTGGCCTAACTCGGAATGAGGGGGTTTAAATTTGAGACCTGACCCCGAATTTGGGAAACCAAACGGTAGGCCCGTGAACGGGGATCGACTACTCCTGGGCTAGATGATTCTTCAGGTCTCAAATTTAAACCCCTCTCCCAACAAAATCCTCTGAATTTCACACTTCGCCTCAAGCGCGTGGACCCTCGGGACCAAATATGGCTTGGTTCGGAAAGATGGGGTTTAAATTTGAGACCTGACCCCGAATTTTGCTTACTCCGTTAGGCGTCGTTGTTGGCCAAAGCTGGATCAAATTTCTTGCGAGATGCGAGCCCGAAGAGCCTCGCACTTCTTCGTGTTCTTAAAGAGAACCGCGAGATAGCAGTCGGTTCCATGGATCTCATCGACTAGCGCCTTGAGTGCCGCATGGATCTTTGCGACGCGCGCGGGGGTAATGGCTCCTCTGGTTGTGAGAAGCACGTTCTCGATGAACCGATTTCCATGCACAGCTAGTTGCGCCTCACGTCCTTCGAGCGTTGCTGACAAGCCCGAAACGGCGGCCGATGCTGCACGCCACTTCCTTACCAGCTCCCAGCCAGAACTGGCCTCCAACGGCTTGTCAAAGAGCTTCGGATAGTAGGCGTTCGGATCAGTTAAAGATCCGGCATTTCGCTTTGCGATGGTGACACTTGCCATGCTGTCGCTGGAAACAGCCAATGCCATGGCGAGTTCTTGAACGTCTAGGCCGCGGGCAATATCCGTAACTCTCTCACCTCGCCGGTAGCAGTACTGGATCCCAAGCTTCTTCATCGACTCGGCGATGCCATCTTGCCTTGGGTCTAGGGCCAAGAAGTCTTTGGCTTCCACTCGATTTTGCGTATTAGTAGCCGTTGTTATCCGATTGGCAATGTCAATTGGCGCATGCTCAAGCGAGATCACCTTTACTTGAACATAGGCTCGCTTCACCGCCTTCGGATTTTTCGAGTAAGCCTTCGCAATTGAGCCAGTCGTTTGCGCACCATTAACGATCTTCAGGTTGCCGACTTTCCAGTAAGCACTTTCCTTCTGATCGCCGAGACCGATCGGCTTTCGAACAACGTCATCGGCAATTGCGGTAATGCCGTTGTTCAGGTACCAGAACTCTGCTGGGCTTCGAAGTAGCGCTGTCTCGATCTGCGCATTGATGTCACTCTCGGATAGAGAGTTTCGAATGTTCTCCGAGAAAAGCAGATCCTCATGAGTCGCATGCCACTCCGCAACATCAGCACACGAAACTTTCCCGTAGATCGCGTAGTAGGGCTCCTTCTGCTCCCCCCACTGGAGCAGGTTTACATCCACGTCTGACTTCGCGCCGGATTTGACGGTTTTGATCGTCCGTAGGAGCCGCTTGAGATCGAAAGGTCGAAACGCGACAACCTCCTGGGAGTCGGAGTTGTTCTCGTCGAGGAATTCTTTGACGATCGCCTGGCAGTCCGGGCTTATCGAGTTGTCGCTGTTGTACGCAGCCACCAAGACGATCTCAGGATCGTTGCGGATCCCCTGAGAGATTTCGTCACCAACCGCTTGGACGCGCTTATTGAACTTGCTCCAATCCTCGTTCAGGAGGTCATATACCCCGGCAATGAACTTGCGAAGGTCTCCCGTATCGATGGTGCTCGTTCCCTTGGTGGACCACTTTGCCTGAACGATATAAAGCTTGTTGCGCAGGCTGTCGTACAGCACCCCATCGATTCCGTTGTCTCGCGCGCCGTCCACGATGTACTTGGCAACTTGGGTATATGGCATTCCAGCGAGCCCTGCGAGGCAGATCGCGGCAAGGCCTCTAGAGAGTAGCTTTGCCTCGTCCGACTTGGCATCGTCAAGAAAAAGGTGCTCCTTGACGATAGATTCGATGTGGTTCTTTACGCGATTGGAAAGAATGATGCTCATTGATGGATCGTACAAGGGTGAGTGGCTGACGACGCCTAGACAAGATGGCTTCGCACTGAAGGGCGGCCCGACCCCCGCGATGCCGTAGGTTGCAGGCGCAAGGCCTGCAGAGCTACACCAAGGCACCCGGCAGGCGGTCTGTCGGGTCGTTGCAAGTGAGCAAGGAGTCGGGCCATGGGCAAGGAATCTAGCACCCTGTTCGTCGGGTTGGACGTACACAAGGACAGCATCGACATCGCCGTGGCCAAATTCGGGGTCAGGTCTCAAATTTAAACCCCCTCATTCCGAGTTAGGCCAGCCCGGAACGAGATCCACCAGCAGACCACCAAGAAGTTCGGCCTGATGAGCGGCGGTGGCATCGGCTTCAGCATCGGCACGCGCGAACTCACGGTGTTGCACTTCGGCTTTGAGACCGCCGTGTGAAATTCGACGGATATTGATGTGGCGGAGGTTTAAATTTGAGACCTGACCCCGAATTTCTGATAATTTCTATATGGCGTCATGCCCTTCTCCGGAAGATCGTTGGAGCCAATGCTGGAGGTGGTTAATATGCCAACCATCCCCGAAATCGCCGCGAAGCAATATCCCTTCTTCATGGTGAAAACCAATCAAATTAAACTTCCTTCTGCGGTTTCTTGAAAGGGGCTTAGTTGAAGTGTCGCAGAACGTCGGGCCAGTGTATTGCGATTTGATACCATACTGGTATCAACCCCAGTATTAGCGGCCCCTGGTTCTCGAGAAATTGAGGTCTGGTGAAAATTACTTCGGCGTGTGCGAGAAACGCAAGTGCAGGTGTCCATATTGGAAGGTGCACCACATGATGGCTCTGGCCTTGAAGGCTGTATCGATCAGACGGAGGATAAATAACGGCTTTAAAGGTCAGCCTTAAGGTCAGCGGGGTGGCCAAGATGCGGCGGAGAATATGAAGCCTGCGATTTCTTACTAGCAAGTTTATTCTCTGGCGATGGTTTTTCTGTGGAAGCAAATGCCAAAATCGCAATTTTCGCGAGGGAGGCCGGGGATTGGTGGGTGACGCTGGTTCAATCATTCTCCCAACCGCAAGGCGAATCTTGCTGCTCTTTATTGCATCGTCGTCGGGGAGCATAGCGAACTGATGGCGCGGCAAATGCAGCAGATGTGGTCCAAAATTGGATACGTATGCTCGATTTAAGGCTGCCCTGTAGGCATTTAGTCCGGCCTCGCGATAGTACTGGTATGTACGGAAATAGTAATAAAGCCAAATAAACCAGGTGAATTCGGCGACTGCATTCTGATTGGTGAATTTGACAGTGGCGCCAGCAACCGAAAGCCCATCAAAAGTCGCGCCAGCGTAGTAAAGGAATGTCAAGACAGCCGAGGCGACCAGAAGTCGGTTCTGACATGTGTCCTTGTGCTTCGTCTCTTCCGTCATCGGTAAGGCGGCTTCCGTTGATTAGTGCTTATGAACGCGTAGGAGCGCCTAACTGAGTTCCTTTGCCGGCTACGGGTTGTAGATCGAGCGCCAACGATCCGCCTAGCAATCTGCAGAAAGTTCGAGCGCGGAGAGGCGCCGGATTTCAGCGAACGAAACCATAGTTCCGAACTCGCCCGCGAGGAAGCCGACAAACCCGTCAACGTCACGATTCACCTCCGCTCGAAAACCCCCATTCCGCCTGCATTGCGCCGCCTAACCCGGTCGGCCTGCATCGGCCGCGCCAGTCGCTGCGCTTGGTGTCACGTCCGCTGACAGTCGGCCGACCTACCCCCTCAAAAAGCGACCACCGCCACCACTCGCCGAAGCCGCCCCCTTGACCCCTACGACAGCGCGAAGGGGATCAAGGGGGCGTCTTTTTTTCGGCAAGTAGCGGCAGTGGCCGCTTTTTGTATTTCCGCCTGCACCCCATCCCCCCCGCCCCTTCTCGGTGGGAAGGGGTGCGAAGAGGTCTCTGCGAAGGCATCCACGAAACGCCTTCGTCCACCTCAACCGGAGAAACGCAATGTCTGTGCATTCCATCGCCCAATTCATCCCCCTGGCCGCCGTCACCATCGTCGACAACGTGCGCACGAAGACCGGGCTTGACCGCGCCAGCCTGGAAGAACTGGCCGAGTCCATCAAGACAGGATCCAGCGTCGATTCAGGGTCTGATCTCAAATTTCAATCCCTGATCCGCCTGTACAGCGTGTTCCTGCTCACCCCCAAGCGCCGCGCCGCCTCCGACACATTCCCGCCCACCGCCGCCAGCGTTTCGCGGATGCGGGCGTCGGTCTGTTCCCGCAGGTCACCAGGGCCGCCGACAGGTGGTGGCGCACTCGGCCGCGCTGATGCGATTGCCTCCCGCAGCTCATCGCCCAACTGGGCCAGCGTCAGCGTGTCCTCGCCGTCATCCAGCAACGCCACCCCGGTCCTCACCACGTTCGCCAGCTGCCGCACATTCCCCGGCCAGCGGTAGCGGCTGAACTGGGCCATGACCTCGCTGTCGACCCGCAGCGCGCGGTCCGGCGCCTCGGCCTTCAGCAGGCGGGCCACCAACTCAGCCAGGTCCGAGCGTTCGCGCAGCGGCGGCAGCGTGAGCGTCAGGCCGTTGAGGCGGTAGTACAGGTCTTCGCGGAACCGCCCGGCTGCCACTTCATCCCTCAACTGCCGGTGGCTGGCGCACACCAGCCGAAAGTCCACTGCCACCGGCGCGCCGCCGCCCAGCGGCGTCACCTCGCGGGCTTCCAGCACGCGCAGCAGGCGGGCCTGCATCGCGAGCGGCATGTCGCCGATCTCGTCGAGGAAGAGCGTGCCGCCGTGGGCCTCGCGGATGCGGCCGGCGGCGCCGTGGCGGCTGGCGCCAGTGAAGGCACCGGGGCGGTAGCCGAAGAGTTCGGCCTCGATCAGCGTCTCGGGCAGGGCGGCGCAGTTGACGGCGACGAAGGGCTGCTCGCGCCGCGCGCTGCTGGTGTGGAGGGCGCGGGCCAGCAGGTCTTTGCCGGTGCCGGTTTCGCCGCACAGCAGCAGCGGGATGGCGGGTTTGTCGAGCACGCGGCGGGCGCGGGCGAGCGTGGCGGCGAAGGCGGTGTCGCCGGTGTCAAGCGCGGCGAGCGCGTCGAGCGGGCGCCAGGGGGTGTCGGTGGCGGGTGTGGGCGGCGGCGTGGCCGGCCGCGCGCGCGGGCGCAGCGTGTGGCCGGGCTCCACGCGCATCCACAGCGGCGGCTGGCCGGCGCCGCGCGGCAGCGGGCGGGGCGCGGTGCCGGGCGCCAGCAGGCGGGCCAGCTCGGTGCCGAACAGGCGCTCCACGGTGGCGGCGCCGATGTCGCGCCGGGCCAGGCCCAGCAGTTCCAGGCCGGCAGTGGTGGCGCCCACCAGCCAGCCGTCTTCGCTGAGGGCCAGCAGCCCTTCGGTGACGGTGCCCAGGCCCTCGGCCTGTGCGTGCAGCCGCACGACGATGCCGGCGGCGTGGCGGGCGGTGAAGAGCTGGTGCTCCACCATGCGCGCGCCGCTGCGCACGAGGGCCAGCGTGTGGCGGTGGTAGCCGCGGCGGTCGCCGGAGATGTCGAGCACGCCAAGGAGCTGGCCGGCGGGGTCGGCGATGGGGGCGGCTGCGCAGGTGAGGAAGCCGTTGCGTGCCAGGTAGTGCTCGCCGGCATGCACGACGAGCGGGGCACCCTCGGCCAGCGCGGTGCCGATGGCGTTGGTGCCGCGCCATTGCTCGCTCCACTGCGCGCCGGGGCGTAGCGCCACGCGGGCGGCGCGGTCGGCGAAGTGGGCGTCGCCGGTGCTGTGCAGCAGCAGGCCTTGGGCGTCGGCCAGCAGCACGAGGCTGTCGCTGCCCTGCACCTGGTCGTTGAGGAAGGCCATGACCGGCCGTGCGTGCGACATGAGCGCGTGCCGGTGCTCCAGCGCGCGCGCCAGCTGGGCGGCACTGGCGTGCGGCGCGCCCGCCGGGCGGCCTTCGGGGGTGAGGCCGAAGGCGCGGCTGCGGGCCCAGCTGGCGCGCAGCGGTTCAGGGATGAGGCCGGTCTCGACCTGGCCTTGCTCCAGCCATTGGCGGCGGGCGTTGCGCAGCGGGGTGGGCGCGGTGGGCATGGGGCTTGTCTCCTGGGTGGCCGTGGGCGGCTCTGCGCAGGAGGGCCCTGCGCCAGGAGGCGGACGCTAGCCGGACGCGGCGCGGCGTCAAGCCCTTGCATCGTCGGCGGCGCCGCGCCGCAGCGGGGCCGTGGGCGGCACCGTGCGGCGGGCGCGGGTGCGGTAGCCCGGATATTTCGCGAGGCCGGCCCGCGCCGACCTGCAACACCGATGACCACGGCGATCTCGCCGTTCAACGTGATCCCTACTTTGGCTTCACGGGCCTACGCGGGCTTGCGCGGCGCCAGGCTTGTGGGCTGCACCTCAACTCCTCGCCAATGCCTGCGGGCATTGGCTGCGGCCGTCTCGGCGCATCCTCCGGCGCCTGGCATCCACGCAATTCCCGCGTACCTCGCGAGATATCCGGGTCAGCGCAGTTCGAAGGCGCCCAGGTCGGGCGCGCTGCCCTTGTAGGGCAGGCTGACGTTGACGCCCTTGTCGATCAGCTTGCTGCCGCTCTTCAGGCGGAACAGGGCGTTGTCGGGCAGGGTGCCGTCGGGGTTGCGGGCGGCGGTGGCGAGGCTGAGGTCGAGGCTGGCGAAGTCGCTGCTGCTGGCGGTCAGGCCGTTCCAGCTGTTGTTGCTGGCGGTGGCGTTGCAGACGCTGTCAGCGCTCTTGCCGGCCAGCGAGATGTTGTTGCGGAAGGTGTGCTTCTCGCCCGAGGCCAGCTTGCCGCAGAAGCCGTAGTTGATGCCGTTCTGGTAGCTGGTGTTGTTCAGCAGGGTCACGCCGCCGGTGTTGTTGTTCTGGTCGAAGCCCTTGCCGGGGTGGCCGAAGGCGACGGACTGCACGATGCGGTTGCGCTCCAGCGCGCCGTTGCCGCCGAGCTTGAAGCCGTTGCCATTGCCGGCGAAGGCGCTGTCGCCCCACAGGTTGGTGCCGTTGCGGAACACCCAGCTCTGCTCGATGACCACGGGCTTGGGGCTGTCGAAGGTGTCGAAACCGTCGTCGCTGTTCTCCCAGGCGCGGCAGCCCACGAAGCGGTTGCCGGCGCCCTGCGTCTGCTTGGACGCGAAGCCGTCGGCCATGCTGCCGTGCTTCTTGGGGTCGTAGTTGCGGTAGGAGTCGGTGTTGAGCACCAGCGTGTTGGAGCCGCCCTTGTTGATCTCCAGGCCGCTGTTGCGGTTGTCGTAGAAGGCGGTGTTCTCGAAGGTGTTGCCGTTGCCGGTGACGTAGGCGCCGTGGTAGCCGGCGCGCGTGACGGCGATGCCCTTGAAGTACCAGAAGCTGCCGGTCACGCTGAGGCCGAAGGCGTCTTGCAGCCAGGTGCCCTTGGGGAAGCCGAAGTCGAGCACGGCGCGGCCGCAGTTGGCGGCGACGACGTAGATGCGGGCGCTGGCGCTACCGGCCTTGCTCAACGCCAGCGTGTTCTTGGCGCCGGCGGTGTAGGGGATCTTGTAGGTGCCGGGCTGCAGCAACACCATCTGGCCGGCCGAGACCTTGCCCAGTGCGGCGCTGAGGCTCATGGGCGCGGAGAAGCTGGTGCCGGCGCCGCTGGCGCTGCCGGTGGGCGTCACGTAGTAGACCTTGCTGGCGGTCAGGTTGCTGGTTTCGGTGCCGCAGCCGGTGACCTGTGCGAACGCGGGCAACGCGAGCAGCCCGAGAGCGGCGGCGAGCGCCGTGACAGCGTGTTTCTGAACGGCCAGGAGCGGGGAACGACGGGTGTTCATGGAGGGCTCTGCAGGGAAGGTTGTGCGCGCGCGGTGGCGCGCAGGGTGGCCAGCTCGCCCGCCTGGGCCAGCTGGGTGAGGTGGTGCTGCCAGGCCTCGACGCTGGCGCAGGCCAGCGGCTGGCCAGGGTCGGCCTGCCAGGCGGGGGGCGCGTGGACGAGGGTCTGGAACTCGCCGCGCAGTTGCTCCAGCCGCTCGGCAGGCCAGCCGGCGGCCTGGGCCACGGAGGCGGCTTCGGTGAGGGTTTGCAGCGCGTCGCTGTGCTGCATCAGCGCGGCCAGGGTGTCGCACTGTTCGCGGCGGCCAGGCTCGGCCTGCAGGCAGCGGTCGAGGACGAAGCCTTCGCCGGGCGACGGCAGGCTGGCCGTGCGTGCGCGCACTTCGGCGCCCAGGCCCAGGCGCAGGTAACCGGGCATCTGGGCGGGCAGCGCGGCCTGGCTGGCCAGCACCAGCGCCTGCGGGCGCTCCAGCCAGCGGTGGGCCTGCAGCAGGCCTTGCCAGGCGGTGTCGGCGGCGCTGGGGTCTTCGTCGGCGAGGGCGGCCCAGTGGTAGCCGTTGTCGGGCTCCAGGCGCACCCGCTCGCGGACGAGGCCCAGGCGGCAGGCGGCCGGGTCGTCCTGCGGGCCGCAGGCCTCGGCGGCCCAGGCGAGGGCGGCGGGGTCGCCGCTGCTGCGCGCCTGGCTCAGCACGCGGGTGGCCCAGTCGAGCTGACCGGCGGGGTCGGTGGGCCGGTCGAGCATCAGCGCGGCGACGCGGGCGCGGCCATCGCCCTGGCGCAGCGCGGCCAGCATGGCGGCGCGCGCCTGGGCCAGGGGCTGCTCGCCCACCGGCGCGGGCAGGGTTTGCAGGTCGATGCCGGCGGCCATGGCGTCGCTGTCGGCGCCCGATGCGGCGGCGCTGGCGTCGCCAACGGGCATGCGCCCCAGACCGCACAGCTCCACCACGCCGCCGCTGCGGGCGCTGGGCGCGGCCGGGCCGGCGTCGGCCACGGGGGCGTGCGCCACCGACGGCAACGCCGCGACGGGCGAGCCGGCGTGCAGCGGCGCGGCGCGGGCCGTGGGCGGCGCCGCGGCCGGCGGGTCGGCCGGGTCAGGGGTGGCCAGCCACCAGGCGAGGCCGCACAGCAGCAGGGCAGCGGTGCAGGCGATCAGGGAGCGCATGGGTGCAGGGAAGCGTTGTGAGGTGGGGCTGTGGGGTGGGGCTGTGGGGTGGGGCGTTAGGGCGAGGCCGGGGCAGGCCGGCTGGCGGCCTGCCGGTGGCGGCCTTACTCGGCCAGGTTGGTGCCCGCGCCGGCCGTGGCGATGACCTTGGCCTTGACGCTGGCGGCCGCCGTCACGCTGTAGCTGTAGCCGGTGCTGCCGAAGGCCTGCGTGGTGGCCCAGGTGGTGGCGTTGGCGCCGGGGCTGCCGGGGTCGTCCCAGCTGATGCCGCTGCCGACGTGGTTGTTGCGCAGGTCCCAGTAGCCGATGGCCGAGCTGTCCCGCGAGGTGACGGGGTTCTTGGTGTTCTCGAAGTAGTTGGACTCGATCAGCGCCACACCGCCCATGCGCACGTTGATGGCAGACGCGGAGACGTTGTTGAAGTAGTTGTTGTAGATGTGGGTCTTGCCACGGCGCTGCAGCGGCAGGCGGGACTGTACGTTCTCAAACCGGTTGTGGTGGTAGGTGGCCCGCATCGCGCTGTTGGCGGTGTCTTTGTCGCTGTAGCCGTTGAGCGCCACCTTCTGGTGGTCGTGGATGTAGTTGTAGGAGTAGGTGATGTCGTAGGCGCCCTTCTTGGTGTCGATGGCGCCGTCCCACGACGCGTCGCCCGCGCCCGAGCAGTGCGTGAGGCTGCTGAAGATGGTGTTGTGGTCGACCCAGATCTTGTTGGGCGTGCCGCTGCTGTCGCCCTCGATGGAGATGGCGTCGGCGTCCTCGCCGCCTGGCAGCAGGCCGATCGTCATGTTCTGCACGATGATGTTCTTCGAGTCGCTGACGATACGCACGCCGAAGTTGGCCGAGGAGCCGTTGGCCCCCTTGATCGTGATGTCGCTCTTGTCCTTGATCTGCAGCGTCTGGGCCGCCTTCTTCCACTGCGCGCAGACGTCGGTGATGGAGGCGTAGTTGAAGGTGCCGGTGTAGTTCAGCACCAGGCCGCCGCTGCCGCTGTAGGCATCGATGGCGGCCTGCGCGGCGGCGAGCGTCGACACGTTGACGGGCGTCTTGTTGCCACCGCCGGTGGTGCCGGCACCGTAGCCGACCGGGCCGGCCAGCGCAGCGGTGGAAATGGACGCGAGCGCGAGGCCGAGGCCGCGCACGAGGGTGATCGGGGTCATGTTGTCTCCGTCGGGAGGGCATGCGCCTTGGGGCGCGGTGCCGGCCACGGGTGTGGCTGGCGGCTGGGCACCATGGGCATACCGGGCGTCGGGCCGCGGCGCAGGGCGCGAGCTCTTGGGGGCCGAAGCCTGTCGACCCACCTTGCGACCACCCCGTGGGGTGACCGCCGCGCAATCTATCGGCCGGGCCCGCCGAGGGCTTGGGGATTCCTGCGGCCGGTTGCGCTAGTTTGCTGAAACCGAGGGAAATCAATAGTGAAACATCGGTTCGATCGGGGCGGCTTTTTGTTTTGAAATGCTTCAGCCCAGGGTCAGCCCCGGCGGCGCAACAGCGAGGGCGGCGTGCGCCAATGGGCGCGGAAGGCCTGCGAGAACTGGGCGGGTTCGGGAATGCCGACGCGCAGCGCGATCTCGCACATGCTGAGCTGGGTGGTCTCGACCAGCTCGCGTGCGCGCAACATGCGTTGCTCGCGCAGGTAGCGCATGGGCGCCACGCCCATCGACGCCTTGAACAGGTGGGCGAAGTGGGAGACGCTGCAGCCGGCCACGCGGGCGGCCTCGGCCAGGTCCACCGGCTGGTCGAGCCGGGCGTGCAGGTGGTCCAGTACGCGGCGCAGGCGCAGCTGGCCCAGGCCCGTGCGGGCTGGCGCGGCGTCTTGCGCGTGGTGGGCGCGCAGGTGGCTGCCCAGCGCGCGGGCCAGGTGCAGCGCGAGGTCTTGCGCGGCCGCGCCCGGGGTGGCGGCGGCCCACAGTGCGCGGGCGATGCCTTCGACGACGGCATCGGCCCGGCCGGCGCAGGCGCGCAGCCGGAAGACGGTGCGCGCCGGCCCGTACAGCAGCCGCGGCCGCAGCCCGAGCAGCAGCACGTGGTGCGAGGCAGGCAGCCGCAGCCAGGCGGCCTCACCGGCCGGCAGCAGCAGCACGCCGCCGGGCGTCAGCTCGCGCGCCTGCGGCGCCTCGCCCGGCAGCCAGCTCTGCGCGGCGCCGGTGGCCTGCAGCACGACGAGCACCAGGTGCTCCTGCAGCGGCGGCGTGTGAGGTGACGGCCAACGGTCGCGGCAGTCGAACAGCTGCAGGTCGCCGTCGCCCAGGCTGAGCGTGGGCGACAGGCCCAGCACGGCGGCCAGCGGCCGGGGCGGCTGGTTGCGCAAAGCGGCCAGGCAGGCGGCATCGGGCCCGTCGATGGGGCCGGTGTCGGCAGGCAGGGGCGAGGTCGTCGCCAAGGGTTTGTCTCCGCTCGGGCTGTGCCGCCCGTCGTGGCGCGACAGACTAGGGACGGCCGCTTGCGCTGGCAATCGGGGCTGCGCCGAAGCAGTGTTCCATTTCGTGACAGTGCACCGCGCCGTTGGCACAGCGAACCCGCGGTTTGAGCGGCGAATAGGCTGTTGCGCGCCACGTGAGCGGGGCTGCGCGTTGGCATGCGCCTTGCGCTCATGCGGGGCACCCGCGCCGCTGGCGACGGGCGACAACAAGCCATTGGAGACAAGCCCCATGACCGTCTATGCCGCTCCCGGCGCCGCCGGCGCCAAGATTGCCTACAAGCCCCGTTACGACAACTTCATCGGCGGCAAGTTCCAGCCGCCGGTCGAAGGCCAGTACTTCGACGTGATCTCGCCGATCAACGGCAAGGTCTACACGCAGGCCGCGCGCTCGGGCGCCCGTGACGTGGAGCTGGCGCTGGACGCCGCCCACGCCGCGGCCGCGAAGTGGGCCGCCACGGCGCCGGCCGAGCGCGCCAACGTGCTGCTGAAGATCGCCGACCGCATCGAGCAGAACCTGGAACTGCTGGCCTATGCCGAGACGGTGGACAACGGCAAGCCCATCCGCGAGACGCTGAATGCCGACATCCCGCTGTGCGTGGACCATTTCCGTTACTTCGCCGGCTGCGTGCGCGCGCAGGAGGGCGCGCTCTCCGAGATCGACGGCCACACCATCGCGTACCACTTCCACGAGCCGCTGGGCGTCGTCGGCCAGATCATCCCGTGGAACTTCCCGCTGCTGATGGCGGCCTGGAAGCTGGCGCCGGCGCTGGGTGCCGGCAACTGCGTCGTGCTGAAGCCGGCCGAGAGCACGCCCATCGGCATCCTGCTGTTCGCCGAACTCATCGCCGACCTGCTGCCGCCGGGCGTGCTGAACATCGTCAACGGCTACGGCAAGGAGGCCGGCACACCGCTGGCGACGAGCAAGCGCATCGCCAAGATCGCGTTCACGGGCAGCACGGCCACGGGCAAGCAGATCGCGCAGGCGGCCGCCGCCAACCTGATCCCGGCCACGCTGGAGCTGGGCGGCAAGAGCCCCAACCTGTTCTTCGACGACGTGATGTCGCACGACGACGCCTTCCTCGACAAGGCCATCGAGGGCCTGGTGCTGTTCGCGTTCAACCAGGGCGAGGTCTGCACCTGCCCGAGCCGTGCGTTGATCCAGGAGAACATCTTCGACCGCTTCATGGACCGCGCCCTCAAGCGCGTGGCGGCCATCAAGCAGGGCAACCCGCTGGACACCGAGACCATGATGGGCGCCCAGGCCTCGGCGATGCAGATGGACAAGATCGAGACCTATCTGGCGCTGGGCAAGGAGGAGGGCGCCAAGGTGCTGATCGGCGGCGGCCGCGCGCAGCTGGGCGGCGACCTGGCGGGCGGCTACTACATCCAGCCGACGCTGTTCCAGGGCCACAACCAGATGCGCATCTTCCGCGAGGAGATCTTCGGCCCCGTGCTGGCGGTGACGACGTTCAAGACCGAGGCCGAGGCGCTGCAGATCGCCAACGACACGCCCTACGGCCTGGGCGCCGGCGTGTGGACGCGCGACGGCAGCCGCGCCTACCGGCTGGGCCGCGCCATCCAGGCTGGCCGCGTGTGGACCAATTGCTACCACGCCTACCCGGCGCATGCGGCCTTCGGCGGCTACAAGGAATCGGGCATCGGCCGCGAGACGCACAAGGACATGCTGGACCACTACCAGCAGACCAAGAACCTGCTGGTGAGCTACTCGCCGGACGCGCTCGGGTTCTTCTGACCCCCGCCGAGGCAGGGGGCCGCGGCCGGTACCTGGCGCCCGCCCGCGGCGCTTGACAGGCCGCGTGGGTGGCCAATAATTAACCGTATGGTTAAGAGTTACACCCACGGCCTCGACTACACGTTCTTCGCGCTGGCCGACCCCACGCGGCGGGCCGTGCTGGCGCGGTTGTCGCAGGGCGAGGCGACGGTGGGCGAGCTGGCCGAGCCCTTCGGCATGTCGCTCGTGGCCGTGGGCAAGCACCTGCGGCTGCTGGAGAACGCGGGCCTCATCCAGCGCGAGCGCAGCGGGCGCAGCGTGACCTGCCGGCTGCAGGCCGCGCCGCTGGCCGAGGCGAGCGCATGGATCGACGGCTACCGCGCGTTCTGGGATGGCAACATGGCGTCGCTGTCGCGCTACCTGCGCCGTCAGGCGAAGGGGCCGCAGCCGTGATGGCCGATGTCAGCGTGCAGCGCGAATACCTGCTGGCCGCACCGCCGCAGGCCGTGTTCGACGCCTGGACCGACCCTGCCGCGCTGCTGCAGTGGTGGTGCCCCGGCCCGGCGCGCGCGACGCACGTGGCGCTGGACGTGCGCGCCGGCGGCCGCTACGAGATCCGCATGACGGCCGGCCCGCGCGGCGTGCCGCAGGTGGTCAGCGGGGAGTACGTGACCGTGGAGCCGCCGCACCGGCTCGTCATGACCTGGCAGGCCGAAGGCACGCCGCACGACAACGCCGGCCTGCCCAGCCTGCTGAGCCTCGAACTGCACGCCCACCCGCAGGGCACGCGGCTGCTGCTGACGCACGAGCGCCTGCCGGCCGGCTCCGGCGCGTCGTACAGCGGCGGCTGGGCGGAGGTGCTGCCGGCGCTGGCCCGCTTCGTCCACCGCCCGCTGCCACCCGGCGCGTGAGCCCCGTCTTTCCCACCCTTCGCGCCCTCACCATGCAACCAGCCCAACTCGCCATTCCCTGCGTCGCCGCCCTCGGCCTGCTGCTGTTCGTGAGCGGCTTTTTCGTCAGCGTGACGCGCGCGCGCTTCTGGACGCTGCATGCCGGCGCCAACGACCCGGCCCATGCGCTGACCAAAGCCGTTCGCGCGCACGGCAACACGGCCGAGTACGCGGCCTTCCTGGCGCTGCTGATCTGGCTGGCCGGCCAGCACAGCCAGGCCGCCTGGGTGGGCTGGACGATGCTGGCGGCCACCGTGTCGCGCTACGCCTTCGTGGCCGGCATGCTGCTGTCGCCCACGCTGGCCAAGCCCCACCCGCTGCGCGCAGTGGGCGCGTTTGGTACCTATCTGTGCGGGCCGGCGCTGTGCGTCGCGCTGCTGCTGGGCTGACCGGGCGGGGCGCCATTCAGCAAGCCCGCTCTCGTCGTTGCCAATGCTCGCCGCTGCCCGAGCGACGGCAGCGCGTTGCGCCTAGTGGCGCCCGGCGCCCACGGCCGGGCTGCCGTCCACCTTGCGGGGGAAGGGCGCGATCACGGCGCCCAGCACCGACGGGATGGCTGCGACCATGACGACGATGAAGTAGGCCTTGTAGCCGAGGAAGTCGGCCAGCGGGCCCGAGGCCATCTGCGTGGGCACCAGCGTCAGGTTCATGATGGAGTTCGCGAACGCGTAGTGCGTCATGTGATAACGCCCCGGCGAGATCTGCTGCATCATGTAGAGCATGTTGGCGACGAAGCCGAAGCTGTAGCCGAACTTCTCCAGCGTCACGAGGCTGGCCACCGTCCAGAACGACAGCGTGTGCCCCGGGCCTGCCAGCTGCGACAGCACGACGAAGCAGACGTGCGGGATGTTCAGGCACAGCGCCATGAACACCAGCGTGCGGCGGTTCAGCCCGAACTTCGCCATGAAGGCGCCGCCCAGCAGCCCCGCCGCCAGGCTCACGCCGGTGGCGATGGTGCCGTCGATGAGGCCCTTGTCCTTCAGCGACAGGCCCACGCCGCCCAGCTCGGGCGAGGCTTGCAGGAACAGCGGCCCCTCCTGCAGCAGCAGGCCCTCCGAGCTGCGGTACAGGAAGACGAACAGCAGCATGCCCCAGATGCTGTCCTTCTTGAAGAAGTCGACGATGGCGTCCCAGAACGTGCGGAAGGCGGCGCCGGCACTGGCCGGCCGGTCGCCGACGCTGCCGGAGGGCAGCACGAACCAGTGATACACCGCCAGCGCCGCCAGTGTGCCGGCCGACAGGAACAGCGCCCAGCTCCAGGCCGCCGTGGTGCTGAGGTGGTGGTCTTCCTTGAGCGAGCCGGCCACCCAGACGATGAGGGCCGTGCCGAACAGCCGGCCGACGTTCCAGAACACGCCCTGCACGCCGATGTACCGGGCCTGGCCCTTCTCGTCGAGTGACGTGATGTAGATGCCGTCCACGCAGATGTCCTGCGTGGCCGAGCAGAACGCCATGACCCACAGCACGGCGATGGTGATCTGGAAGTAGTTGGGCAGCGGCAGCGAGACGGCGATGGCGCACAGCAGCGCCGCCATGACGACCTCCATCCACAGCACGAAGAACTTCTTCGTCTTGAACATGTCGAGGAAGGCGGCCCACAACGGCTTGAGCGACCACGCGATGCCGATGCTGGCCGTGGCCAGCGTGATCTCGCCGTCGGAATGGCCGAGGTCCTTCAGCATCGTGCCGGCGACCCAGATGATCAGCGCGAACGGGATGCCCTCGGACAGGTAGGACGAGGGCACCCAGGCCCAGGGGTTGCGGATGCGGGTGGCGGTGATGCTCATGGCGGTGGAACCGGGTGAAATTCTTGTGGGCCCGGTGTCGCCCGCGCCGGCCGTTGCCGGCAGGCGTGGACAACGTTGTCACCTCGTGGTGAGCTTGTCTCCTCGGGCGCGCTCGTGGGGCGGGTGACGACACCCACCCCACTGACGTGCCGCGATGCTAGGCGTGAAACCGTGCGTACCCTATCGGGGGTTGCCTCACCCCGCTCTGGGTGGGCGGCGCCGCCTCGCAGAGGCCGGCCAAGCCGCCGGGGTGGCCTATTTCATGCCGGTGCAGTTGGCGTAGAAGCTGACCGTGGCCGGCCAGTCCGAGAACACGCCGATAACGCCGATGTCCTGCGCCAGCACGTCCAGCGCGCGCAGCACGTCGCCCTCGCGGGTCACGGCGCTGTCGAAGCTCTGGTAGTAGGAGCCGTTGTTGCCGTCGGCCAGGATGCCGCTGCGCTCCAGCGACCAGGTGATGATGTCCAGCCCCGCCGCGCGGGCGTTGCGCGCGTAGGCCGAGGGCAGGATGTTGCCGCTGCTGTCTGCCGTCAGCAGCTGCCACAGCGGCGGCGCGACGATGCGCACGCCCTGGGCACGGTAGGCGCGCAGCTGCTCCAGCGTCGGCACGTCGGCCGGCACGTTGGCGTCGTCGAGAAAGACGGCCTGCCGGCCGAACGCGGGCTCGTTCTTCACCCAGTACAGGACGTCGTTGAGGTCGAAGCTCTGCGCCCACACGTCGCGCGCCGGCACGCCGGCGGCCTTGTGCTCGTCGATCATCTTTTGCGCGTAGGCGGCCTGTGTGAAGCCCTCGAACGGCATGGCCACGCTGGGCGACTTCAGTTCGGGCGTCATCTTCACGCCCAGCTTCTTGAAGAGGGCGATGGCCTCCTTCAGCGTCAGCAGCGTGCCGCTGGTGGGGCCGGCGTACAGGTCGGTGCGGAAGGTGGGCGTGCCGCCCATGTACTCGGCCACCGTGCGCCCGCGCGGGTTGGAGGCGTCCATCTTGCCGCGCAGCGTCTTGAACTCGGCCAGCGTCAGCTCACTGGTGCGGCACTCGGCGGCAGCCGGCGTGACCAGCGTGCCGGCCGCGTCCAGCACCGCCGGCGTGAAGGGCTTGACGCACTTGGCCGCCAGCGGCGTGGCGAGGATGTTGGTCGTCGTGTGCAGATCGTTCTGCGCGTGGCGGCAGACCAGCTCCTTGTCCTTCGTGAAGGTCACGTCGCACTCCACGATGCCGGCGCCCATGCGCGCGGCGGCCTCGTAGCTTTCCTTCGTGTGCTCGGGGAACTGCAGCGCCGCGCCGCGGTGGCCGATGGAGAACAGCGTCGGCCGGTAGCTCTCGCGCGTGGCGGCGCAATGCTGCAGCCGCTGCTTCAGCGGGCCGTCGGCCATCTCGCCGACGAGAAAGAAGGGCCGGGGGCCCAGCTGCACGCTGGCGATCGGGCTGCGGCCGTGGTGATCGAAGTCATGGGCGCAGGCGGGAAGGCCGGCAGCGGCCAGCGCGGTCAGGGCCAGGCGGGTGAGGAGGCGGCGCATGGGAGGGCTCCGTGAGTGTGGAGCGCGCACGCTAGGCAGTTGCGATGAAGCCAGCGTGACAGCCAGGCTGCTGGTCGAGAAGTTAGGGGGCGCTGGTCAGTCGGCGTAAGGCCCCCTGCGCAGCGCGTCGGCAATGCCCTTGCGGTTCTGCGCCAGCGCGGCCATCGAGAAATGGATGTGGCCGCTGCCGGGTGTGAGCCGGCGGATGCTGGCGATCTGGCCCAGGATCTCGTCGGGGTGCCAGCTCTGCGGGCTGGCGTCGATGCGGCTCGTGAACAGCCCCGGGTGGATGGGGCGGTCCAGCGGGTTCAGCGCGGCCCATGTTTGCAGCAGCACGTCGAAGGCCTGCGGAGCCTGCGCGCGTGGCCAGTAGAGCTGCGGCGCGAGATAGTCCAGCCAGCCCTCGCGCAGCCACAGCTCCACGTCGGCGTAGAGCTTGTCGTACTGGCTGAAGCCGGTGATGCCGGCGGGCCGCAGCTCGGGCCGGGGCAGGCCGAAGGGGCTGATGCCCACACGCGTGCCGGGGCGGGCCTGGTGGGCCGTCGCATAGAGCTGCTGCACGAGCCGGTTGACGTTGTCGCGGCGCCAGTCGGCGCGCGCCAGCGTGCCACCGGCAGCGGCGTACTTCTGCCACGTCGCCTCGTCGGGGAAGTCGACCTCGTTCTTCGCCGTGTCCTGGGCCCCTGCAGTGACGGGGTAGGGGTAGAAGTAGTCGTCGATGTGGATGCCGTCGACGGCGTAGTGGCTCAGCAGGTCGCGCACGACGGCCAGCGTGTGCTCGGCGGCGGCGGGCTCGCCGGGGTCGATCCAGAGCTGATCGCCATAACGCCGCACCCAGTCGGCATGGGTGCGGCTGACGTGCGAGGCCGCCGCCGTCGACTTGGCCGTGCTGTGGCGGGCGCGGTAGGGGTTGATCCAGGCGTGCAGCTCCAGCCCGCGCAGCTTCGCTTCGGCCAGCCACACGGCCAACGGGTCGTAGCCCGGATGCTGGCCTTGCGTGCCGGTCAGCACCTCGCTCCAGGGTTCGAGCGCGGACGCGTAGATCGCGTCGGCTGCAGGGCGCACCTGCAGGATCAGCGCGTTCAGGCCGGTGCGCTGGGCCACGTCGCAAAGGCTGCGGATCTCGGCCTGCTGGGCGTCGGCGGAGAGGCCTTTGCGGCTGGGCCAGTCGATGTTGGCAACGGTGGCGACCCAGGCGGCGCGCCATTCGCGGGGCGGTGGGGCGGGGGGCTTGGCGGCGGCCTCGGGGGCTGACGCTGCGGCTGCCGGCTCGGCAGCAGCCTCGGGCGCCGGTGGCGCGGGCGGCGTGCTGCCGCAGGCGGCCAGCAGCGGCGCGGCGGCAAGTGCCAGCGTTTGGCGGCGAGACAGGGTGTGCAACTTGGGATCGCTTTTCATGAGGAGCGCTTGATCTTGCCCGGTCCCTTGATTTCGTCTCGCCAGCTGAGGTCCAACACTTCGACCCGGATGCTGTCGCGGTCTTCGGGCGGGATGCGCTCGCGCAGCCAGTCGCGCATCTCGGCGGCGCTGGTGGACAAGCGGCGGCGAGCGGGCGTTTTGGTGGTGTCGCGGCCGAACCAGAGCACGAGGTAAATGCCCTGGCCGGCGGTTTCGGGGTCGCCGGTGTAGAGGCGTTTCAGCTGATCGCGCCAGGCCGTCCAAACCTCCTGGTGGCAGTCCTTTTTGACCTCGATAGGCAGGCTGATGGCTGCGAGCCCCGGCACCAGGCGGCTGGCGCGCAAGTCCACCCGCTTGCCGCCAGCGGCCCAGGCTTCGAGTTCAAGGCCAACCTGCTGGGGCGCCAACAGAGGCTTCAGCTTTTCATGCAGGCGAGCGCTGCAGCTGTTCTCGTCGCGCGGCTCGCCGTTGTCGTTCCAGAAATGCTCTAGCGTCATCACATCGCCATAGCGCAATTCGCGCTCCAGGCCGTGCAGATGGGCTGCGACCAGGGCGCGCAGGTCTGCCGGATGGGCGGGTGCCAGATGGGCTAGGGTGAGCGCGACGGCCAGAACGTCAGGTGCCTTGAAGCGGGCCTCGCGCCATGCGCCGCGCTGGGCCTGCAGGGCGTGGCGCAGGTGCTGCTCCCAGGGGCGCAGGTCGGGAAGCGTCAGCAGGCGGGCGAGTTCGGCGCGGGCTTGGTCCGAGCCCTGGGCAGCGAGCAGGTTGATGAGATGGCTCACCTGGCGTTCGCGTTCGTGCGCCTCGGTCACGATGCCGCCTGGCCAGTCGGGTTCGGGTGTGGTGATGGCGCCCAGCACTTCAACGAAAAGGCCGAGGGCGGTCGAGAGTCGCGCCTCGGGGAGGCGGGCCAGCACGCCTTGTTCGCGCAGGGCCTGGCCCAGCGCGATGCGGCGTTGCCTGTTCGCGCCGACGAAGTCGGCCACCGCCGCGAGCGCCTGCGAGTCGTAGGGGAGTTGGGCCAGCAGCAAGGCCAGGCGTTGCACGCTATCCAGCCCTTTGCGGGCCAGGCGTTCGGCGAGCAGGGCCTGGGCTTCGTCGGCATCCAATAGGGGCAAGGCGGCCAGCAGCGCGGTGTTCAGGGTGTTGCGGTGGGCCTCTTCCAGGCGCGCCGGCAAGGCTCGCAGCAGTGCGGGGAGTACCTGTCGGGCGAGGGCCGGATGTTCCTTCAAGTGCCAAAGCGTTGGCTGTGCGTCCGAGGTTTTACGTCGCAAGGCTTGCTGGGCCTGAGCGATGACGACAGGGGCAATCAACTCCGCTCGGGACGCACACAGGTGGGAAAACCATGAAGGCGTTTCGCCAGCCCCATAGCTTGTCCAGCAGGCGGCCAGCGTCTGCAACAGTGCTTCGCTCCAGGTTTGCATCGCCAGGGGCTGGGTCTGCCGAGCGTGCTCAGCGGCCATCAGCAAGGCCTCACGGATGTAGTGGGGCTTGCCCTCAGCGGCTGCGCTGAGGACTTCCTGCCAGGTGGGAACGTCGTCACGCCACAGCGAGGCGTGGACGGCGTCCAGCGCGGCCTGGGCTTCAGTTTCGGAGCAGCCCAGGGCGCTTTGGACGCGTGCCAGGCCGGTGTCCCCGGTAATGTCGCCATAGTGACCTTGGTACGCGTGGGCGACCCGATGGAGCAAGCCGGGCCAGGGCTTGTCTTCAGCCAGTGACGCCAACGCATTGGTCAGATGTTCGCGTCGTTGCAGACGAAGTTCGCGTTCTTGGGCTTCGTGGCGGAGTTGCCAACGATGCTGCTCTCCGGTCCAGTCATCCAACGGAAGACTGAATGCGTTCTCTAACCATTTCTCCGCGTCAGGATGGCGCGGCCCGTATTGAGCGACACAGCTCTCCAGCATTTCCAGCGTCGGCACGTCCAAGCCGGCCGGTGGGTCGGTCACGCAGTGGGCCACATCGTAGAAAAGCCGTCGGGCCAATTCGGTGTCGTCGGCCTGTGCTGCGACCTCCAGACGCCAAAACAGCCAGTCCTTGGGCCGTGCCGCTGCATAGAGCCGGTTGTCGGCTTCCCAGAAATGGCGGTGCCCGTGGACGTCCGGCAGCACCCGCTCAAAGCCAAGGCGGACGATGGCCTTCATACGCTGCGGGCGGGCGCCCAGCCATGCGCCGACTGCCTGCTGCGCGGCGGCTTCGAGCTTAGGGAAACCATGCTTGTCCAGGCCCATGCCCAGCCAACGCCAGAGCCGATCGTCATCGGCACCGTCCCCGGCCACGTCCAGCACGGCCGGCAGCAGCTCGTTGACCATATGCCGTGCGTCAAAGCCCAGGTCGTGCCCCAGGCCGTCAGGTGAGCGCCGGGTCCAGGCATCCGCCAGGCTTGCAAGCTGATCGCGAGGCGTTTGGCGCAGCAGCAGGCTGTGCCAGAAGTAGCCGTCGACGCCCCAATGGCGGCCTTCGATGTCGCGCGGCTCGAAGTAGTCGAACACCTCATCGACCGGCACAGTGCTCGGATACGCCTCGCGCAGCCAGGTTCGCAGCATGGCGTCCTGTGGCTCGGGTTTGGCTGCATCCAACCAGCGGCGCAACTGTGCTTTGTGTTCGGTCGGCGGGCTTTGCTGCTTCCAGGCCTCGTAGGCCGCGTCCCGCAGGTCAAAATTCAGCGCGCGGTCCTGGACCCAGGGCTTGAGCGCGCCCGCAATGCCTGAAAGGGGATGCGCATGCTGCAAGGCATCGCACACGCAGGTGAGAAAGGCCTGGTAGGGCTGATCTCGCCGGGGCGAGGCCAGGAACTCGGCCAGCAACTCGCGGGTGCCCTCGGAGGCCAGTGGCCCGAACGGATGGCTTACCCACTGCCCGGCGCGGAACCAGGGGTTCTCCTCGGCACGCTCGGCCAGCGCCTGCCAGAGCCTGCGGGTCTCGTCCGTCGATAGCCGCGCGGGGTCGGCGTTGAGCACGAAGCCCAGTGGGTCGATGTGCAGCAGCGCGTGGCGGCTGTCGTGGGGCAGGTGGCAGACGAGCCAAGCCAGCAGGCCACGCAAAGCCTCGACAGGGCGGCCATCAGCGCCGAGCAGTAGGGCCAGCACGCGCTCCAGCGGAAGGCCTTGCCGGGTGATGCGCCGGGCGATGCTCCGGGCGGCCAGGAACTCGGCGATGCTGCGGTGGATGGGTTCGGCCGCCTGGGTGAAGACCTTGCTGCGCAGCGCGAGCTGGGCGTCGGTGAGGTCTAGCAACTCGGGAGGCAGGTCGCGCAGGTCAAGGGTGCCGGAGCGGGGCAGTACAGACAGCTTGCACCCAGCCAGCAGATGCAGGGTGCAGAGCAGACCGGCGTCCCGAAGGAGGACTTCGGTCTGACTGCCGAGCGGATGCTCGGGGTTGTGTTCCTTGACGAGGGCAGCGCAGGCGTCCTCGTAGACCTCGAAGCGTGTGGCCGGGAACTCGCCGCCACGAGCGGAGACTGCCTGGGCGGTGAGATTGAGCAGGAAGGGGTTGCCGAACAGCGGCAACATGCCGGCTCGCTCGGCGTCGTCCAGGAACCTCTGCGGGTCAGGTACTAGTCCACGCCACAGCGCCAGCAGCGTCTCCATCTCGTCGCGGGCGAGCGGCTGAAGATGAAGCTCGACGAGGTCTGGATACAGGGTGCTCACGCGTTGCGCATCAGCCGCACCGCGCCAGTCGGCCTCGCGGCAGGACAGGCGCAATCGGGGTAGGTTGCTCTCTCGCAGCCAGCGGATGACCCGCGTCAGCGCATCGCTCGTGCCGGTGGTGCCAGCACGAATTTCGTCCAGGCCATCGATGAAGACGATGTCGGTAGCCGTGACGGGTGCCTCGCCGTCTTCGATGGCTGAGGCCCGCAGGTAATGCCCGCCGCACTCAGCGGCCTCGGACTCAAAGCTCCAGGTCTTGCCAGCACCCGGGTCACCGAGTAGCACGAAGGCAGGGCTTGCGCGAAAGTCCGTCAGCGGCGCAACGTCCTGCCGCCTCTCGGCGGTCTGGCGCAGCACTTGGCGTGAGATGCTCTGCTTCACACAGTACGCTCCGCCGCTGCGCATCGTCGTGACTCCGCGTGCAGCATCGCTGTGAGCGTCACGCTATGAGCTTTCACGCAACGTCCTTCCTGCCGAAGCCGTCGGGGATCTGGATCAGCGCCGCCATCGCCACGCTGGGCAGCGTGGCGATGAGCACCCACGCGAAGAAGGGTACGTAGCCGATGTGGTCCTGCAGCCAGCCGCTCCACATGCCGGGAATCATCATGCCCAGCGCCATGAAGCCGGTGCAGATGGCGTAGTGCGAGGTCTTCTGCGGGCCATCGGCGACGTGGATCATGAACATCAGGTAGGCCGTGAACCCGAGGCCATAGCCGAACTGCTCCACGGCCAGCGCGGCGCTGATGACGATGAGGTCGGTCGGGTGCGTCAGCGCCAGCAGCAGGAAGGCGACGTTGGGCAGGTGCATGGCCGCCACCAGCGGCCACAGCGCGCGCTTGAGACCGACGCGGGAGATGACCCAGCCGCCGACGAGGCCGCCCAGCGTCAGCGCTGCGATGCCGACGATGCCGTAGGCCAGGCCCACGGCCTTGGTGGACAGACCCAGGCCTCCTTGGTCGACCGCGTCGAGCAGGAAGGGCGACGCCAGCTTCAGCAGCTGCGCTTCGGGGAAGCGGTACAGCAGCAGGAAGCCGAGGATGACGGCGATGCCGGGCTTCCTGAAGAAGCTTGCGAACACGGCGAAGAACTCGACCACCAGGCCGCGAGCCGCGGTGAACCCGGGGCCGCGCACGTCCGACGCCGGTCGCGGCAGCCACAGCGCATGCCAGGTGGCCAGCAGCGTGAACAGCGTGGCCAGCGCCCAGAACACCCAGCCCCACGCCGTGACGGCCGAGCCCGTGCGCTCGGTCAACTCACCGGCGAGGTAGATCAGCCCGCCCTGGCCCGCGATGTTGGCCAGCCGGTAGAACGTGGAGCGCACGCCGACGAAGGCAGCCTGGCTGTGTTGCGGCAGCGCCAGCATGTAGAAGCCGTCGGCCGCGATGTCGTGCGAGGCCGATGCGAACGCCATCAGCCACAACACGGCCACCGACAGCTGGAAGACCCGGTCCGTCGGGATCGTCAGCGCCACGCCCGCCAGTGCCGCACCGATGAAGAACTGCAGCACCGCGATCCACGCGCGCTTGGTGCCGAACAGCTCCGCCAGCGGCGACCACAGCGGCTTGATGACCCAGGGCAGGTTGAGCCAGCTCGTGTAGAGCGCGATGTCGGTGTTGGAGATGCCGAGGTTCTTGTAGAGCACCACCGACAGCGACATCACCGTCACATAGGGCAGGCCCTGCGCGAAGTAAAGCGAGGGCACCCAGCCCCAAGGCGAGCGAGTGGTCATGCAGACAGCGCGCGGCTGACGCTGCCCTCGGCGGCCGCCAGCAGCGCGCGCGCCTCGCTCGCACCCAGGCCGCGCTTGAGCATGACCAGCGCCGTCTTCACGTGGTGGTCGCACTGCGCGAGTGCGGCCTGGGCGTCCGCTTCAGTGGCGCCGCTGGCGCGCACCGTCAGCGCCAGCGCGCGCTTGACGAGCTTGGCGTTGGTGGCCTTGAGGTCCACCATCAGGTTGCCGTAGACCTTGTTGAGCCTGACCATCAGCGCCGACGAGAAGGTGTTCAGCGCGATCTTCTGCGCCGTGCCGGCCTTCAGCCGCGTGCTGCCGGAGATGACCTCGGGGCCGGTGTCGAGGATGACGCCGATGTCGGCCTGCTGCGCGACCGGCGCACCGGGGTTGTTGGCGATGCCGATGGCCAGCGCGCCGGCGGCACGCGCCGCCTCGATGGCGCCCAGCACATAGGGCGTGCCGCCCGAGGCGGCCAGCAGCAGCGCCACGTCGTTGGGGCCGGGGTTCAACGCGGCGAGGTCGGCGGCGCCCTGCGCGCGGTCGTCTTCGGCGCCCTCGACGGCGACGAACATCGCGCCCTGCCCGCCGGCGATGACGGCCACCGCCCGCTCGCGTGGCCATGAGAAGGTCGGGTAGAGCTCCACGCTGTCCAGCACGCCCAGTCGCCCGGAGGTGCCGGCGCCGGCATACAGCAGCCGGCCACCGGCGCGGATGCGCGGCAGCGCGGCGTCCACGGCGGCGGCCAGTTGCGGCGCAGCGGCCTTGACGGCGGCAACGGCAGCGGTCTGGTCGTCGATGAAGGCGTCCAGCAGGGCCGGCGTGGCGTAGGTGTCCAGATCGGCGTGCCGCGTGCTGGGGGTTTCGGTGTTCAACATGGAGAACGTGGGAGTGGGGCGCTCAAGCCGCAGCACTCTAGCGCCCCGCGCCTGGCGCTGACGAATGCAGGGCGGCATTGCGGCCATAACGGCAGGTCATCACAATCTTCCGGCCAGCTGTAAGGAAGTGGGCTGCACGCCCGACACAGGCTGGCAAGTCGATGCCGCGTTCGCCGGCTCGACCTGTGGTGAACCCGATCCCAACCACTTTCCTTTTTCTGGAGATCCCCATGAATGCATCCCTCAAGACCGGCCTGGGCCTGGCCGCTGCTGCGGCCGCGTTGTTCGCAACAGCCGTGCCCACGGCGGCGGTCGCTGCCGACGGCATGGTCAAGTGCTCGGGCGTGAACAGCTGCAAGGGCACGTCTGAATGCAAGACGGCCAAGAGCGGCTGCAAGGGCCAGAACGGCTGCAAGGGCCAGGGCTGGGTCAGCAAGAAGAGCGCCGAAGAGTGCACCAAGGCCGGCGGCACGGTGGAGAAATAAGACCACCCCCGAGACGCTTGACGCGTCTCCCCCTCAAGGGGGCTGAGACCGGACACAAACAGTCCTGAGGACTGTTTGTGCCTGGCGAAGGACAAGGCCTCTGGCCTTGGCAGCAGCCAGTGGCCTGGCAAAGCGCTGGCGCTTCGGTGAATGCTCATATCGCGCAGCGATGTGATGCCGAAGCCAAAGCCAGTTCCACGGCTGCTACTGGATGAGGCGCGCGCCTGTGGCGTCGCGCCGTCTTTCCTCGTTACGCATGACCAAGATTTCAGGCTTCGGCCTCGGGTTGCGCGTCGAGCATTACGCCGCCTTCGAGGCGGGCGTGGATGCCGACCAGCGGCCCGACTGGCTGGAGATCATTTCCGAGAACTACCTCGTGCCCGGTGGCCCGCCGCTGGCGCATCTGGAGCGCATCCGCGCGGACTATCCCGTCGTCATGCACGGCGTGTCGCTGTCCGTCGCCGGCCCGGAGCCGCTGGACCTGGCCTATCTGCGCGAGCTCAAAGGCCTGGCCGACCGGCTCGAACCCGGCTGGGTGTCCGACCACCTGTGCTGGAGCGCCGACGCGCACAGCCAGCTGCACGACCTGCTGCCCGTGCCGCTGACGCGTGCGGCGCTGGATCACGTGGCGCGGCGCATCGCCCAGGTGCAGGACGCGCTGGGCCGGCCGCTGGTGCTGGAGAACGTCTCCAGCTATGTGCGCTTCGCGGCCGACGAGATGACCGAGTGGGACTTCATCGCGCAGCTGCTGAAGGCCACCGGCGCGCGGCTGCTGCTGGACGTCAACAACGTCTACGTCTCGGGCCGCAACCATGGGTTCGACCCGCTCGCCTATCTCGACGCGCTTCCCATCGAGCCCGTCGTGCAGATCCACCTGGCCGGCCACGAGGACCGTGGCGACATCGTCATCGACACGCACGACCACCCGGTGCGCGACGAGGTCTGGCAGCTCTACGAGCATGCGGTGCGCCGCTTCGGCGCCGTGCCCACGATGATCGAGCGCGACGACCACATCCCGCCGCTTGAAAGCCTGCTGGCCGAGCTGAACGTCGCGCGGCGGCTGGCGCGCGAGGCGCAGGCATGAGCGTGATCGAACAGCAGCGCCGGCTCGCGGCGGCCATCCGCGACGACGCCGATGCCAGCGGCCTGCTGGCAGGTGAATTCGCGACCGGCCTGGCCGTCTACCGCCATGCCTACCGTGCGCGACTGGCCGAGGCGCTGGCCGACAACTACACCGTGCTGGCCCGGGCGCTGGGCGACGACGCGTTCGACGCGCTGGCCCAGGCCTACATCGCCGCGCGGCCCAGCCGCCACCCGTCCATCCGCTGGTTCGGCCACGCGCTGGCCGAGTTCATGGCTCAGGCCGGTGACGACCTCGTGCCCCATGCCAGCCTCGTCGACTTCGCCGCGATGGACTGGGCGTTGCGCGGTGCCTTCGATGCCGCCGAGGCGCCGTTGCTGCAGCCCGCCACGCTGGCCGCGCTGGGCCCGGACGACTGGGCCGGCCTCGTGCTGCACCTGCACCCCAGCGTACGCCGCGTGCGCCTGGGCCATGCCATCGAGCCGGCCTGGCGGCTGCTGCGCGAGTGGGCGCCCGAATCGGGTGACGACCAGCCCGAGCTGCCCGAGCCTGCGCCGCACGAGCATGCGCTGCTGGCCTGGCGCCAGGCCGGCGAGACGCGCTGGCGCTCGCTGGCGCCGCTGGAGGCCGCGCTGCTGGGCGCCGTCGCCGCCGAAGCGCCGTTCGCGCTGCTGTGCGAGCGCGCCGCCGCCGAGCTGGGCGACCTGGACGCCGCCGCGCCGGCCGTCATCGGGGCGCTGCAGCGCTGGCTGGCCGACGGGCTGTTACGCACCGCTTGACCGACGCGTTCGTCGGGGATTGGCGGCTTGGCTATCCTGCGGGTTCTCCAACACCGAGGTGCGCTTCATGTCCCGTCTGCTGACCGTGCTGCTCGCGGCTTTCCTGATCCCCACGGCCCACGCCGCCCTCAATGTCGGCGCGCCGGCCCCCGACTTCACGACCGAAGCTGCCGTCGGCGGCCAGCCCTTCAAGTTCAGCCTTGCCGAGGCGCTGAAGAAGGGCCCGGTGGTGGTGTATTTCTACCCCAAGGCCTTCACCAGCGGCTGCACGGTCGAGGCCCACCAGTTCGCCGAGGCGACCGACAAGTTCAAGGCGCTGAACACCACCGTCATCGGCATGTCCAACGACAACATCGACACGCTGAAGAAGTTCAGCGTCGAGGCCTGCCGCAGCAAGTTCGCCGTCGGCGCCGATGCGGCCGGCAAAGTCATCAAGGACTACGACGTGTTCCTGAAGATGGTGCCCGGCACGATGGCCGACCGCGTGTCCTACCTGATCGGCACCGACGGCAAGATCGCCGCCGTGCACGCCAGCATGAGCCCCGACGGCCACATCGACGCGATGCTGAAGGCCGCCGAGCAGCTGAAGAAGTGATCCAGCTCACTGCCACCGAGCTGCTGGCGGCGTACGCGCGCGGCGAGCTGTCGCCGGTGGACGTGATGCAGGCCGTGCTGGCGCATGCCGCAGCGCGCGAAGGCGAGTTGCACGCGCTGTGCGCGGTCGACGTCGACGGCGCACTGGCGGCCGCCCGCGCCAGCGAGGCCCGCTGGCGGGCCGGCACAGCGCTGCCGCTGGACGGTGTGCCCGTCACGCTGAAGGAAAACATCGCCGTACCCGGCGTGGCCTACCGGCTCGGCACGGCGGCAACGGCCACTGACGCGACGGCCGACTTCGAGGCCCCGCCCGCCGCACGGCTGCGCGAGGCCGGCGCCATTGCCTGGGCGCGCACCACCATGCCCGACTACGGCATGTTGAGCTCGGGCCTGTCCAGCCTCTACGCCGAGCCGGCGCGCAACCCCTGGCACCCGGCCATGACGCCGGGCGGGTCGAGCGCCGGGGCCGCCGCCGCTGCCGCCGCCGGCTACGGCCCGCTGCACCTGGGCACCGACATTGGCGGCTCCATCCGCCTGCCGGCGGGCTGGTGCGGCCTGGTCGGCCTCAAGCCCAGCCATGGCCGCGTGCCCATCAAGCCGGCCTATGCCGGGCGCGTGGCCGGGCCGTTGACGCGCACGGTGGCGGATGCCGCGCTGATGCTGGCGGCACTCGCCCGCCCCGATGCGCGCGACGTGACACAGCTGCCGCCGGGCGACGTGCGGCCCCGGCCGCTCGACCTGAAGGGCCTGCGCCTGGGCCTGATGCTGGATGCGGGCTGGGGCGAGTCTGCGCAGGCCGAGGTCGCGGCCGCCGTCACCGCCGCCGCGCACGCCTTCGAGCGGGCGGGTGCCATCGTCGAGCCGCTGGCGGGCTTCACGACACGCACCATGGCCGACGGCATCGACCGCTTCTGGCGCATGCGCTCCTGGCTGGACATCTCGGCACTGCCGCCCGAGCGGCGCGCCCGTGTGCTGCCTTACATCCTTGACTGGGTGGCACCGGCGGCCAGCTACGACGGCTCCACGGTCTTCCACGGCTACAGCCAGATGCAGGCGCTGCGTGAGGCCGCCAACACGGCCTGCGAGCCGTTCGACTTCGTGCTGTCACCGGTCTCGCCCATGCCCGCCTACCCGGCCCACCAGGCCAGCCCGCTGCACGACCCGGCCAGGCCGTTCGAGCACATCGCCTTCACGCTGCCGTTCAACATGAGCGAGCAGCCGGCGTTGGCCCTGAATGCGGGCTACACAGCGCCAGGCCTGCCCATCGGGTTGCAGGTCATTGGCCGTCGGTTCGACGATGCCGGCGTGCTGGCGTTGGGTGCGGTGTGGGAGCAGTTGCGGCCGGCGCAACGTGGCTGGCCGTTCTGAACGCCTGCGCTGAGGCGGCTGGCGCCTGCGGTGGCAGGCCGGCGGCGAGCAGGTCGGCGTTGATGAGCGCCCAGGCGGCCTCGAACGTGTGTGCCCGGCGCACCGGCCGGCTGGCGCGCCACACGTCCATCAGCGCCTTCAGCCGCTCCATGCCAGGGATGCCCGGTTGCACGAGGAACACAGTGGACAGCGCAACCAGCCCCTGGCGCGCGAAGCCGTGAAGGCCGGCCGCCAGTTCCGTCAGGGCGCTCGCATCCATCTGCAGGCTACCACGGACCTCGATCAGGTCACAGAAACGGCGGTCGGCGGGCAGGCGTTTGCCGGCCAGCGCGAGCGCCCGCTTGGTGGCCGCCATCAGGTCGGCATCGAACGGGCCTTCGGCGATGGCCCGCATCACGCGGCCATGCACGCTCACGCTCACACGGCCGAAACTCGGTCGCACGACTCGGTGATGCGGCGGTTGCAGAGCATTTGAAAGCATGGTTAGGAGCGGATTTTGCACCGCTCGACGAAGGCGTCATGGCCAGCGTGCCGCCGACGGGTTGCCGATGGGCCGCTTCGGGCGGCGCATCAGTCCACGGTCTGCTGGTAGCGCCACAGCGCAACGCCGCCGGCCACGGCCAGGAAGGCCAGCATGGGCCACAGCTCGGGCAGCAGCTCGGCGCTGCCCGAGCCCTTGAGCATGACGCCCCGCACGATGCGCAGGAAGTGCGTCAGCGGCAGCACCTCGCCCAGGTGCTGAGCCCAGGCCGGCATGCCGCGGAACGGGAACATGAAGCCCGACAGCAGCATCGACGGCAGGAAGAAGAAGAACGTCAGCTGCAGCGCCTGCAGCTGGTTGCGTGCCAGCGTGGAGAACGTGAAGCCCACGCCCAGGTTGGCCAGCATGAACACGCCGATCATCGCCAGCAGCAGCGGCAGGCTGCCCAACATGGGCACGTCGAACAGCAGAAAGGCCGCGCCGAGGATGACGCCCAGCTGCACATAGCCCAGCACGACGTAGGGCAGGATCTTGCCGGCCATGACCTCGAAGGGGCGCACAGGCGTCGCCAGCAGGTTCTCCATCGTGCCGCGCTCGCGTTCACGGGTCATGGCCAGGGCCGTCAGCATGACCATGGTCATGGTCAGGATGGTGCCGACGAGGCCGGGGACGATGTTGTAGCGCGACAGCCCCTCGGGGTTGTAGCGGCGCTGGATGCGCACCTCGAACGGCGCCGCCTGCGGTGCCCGCGAGGCCAGCACGCCGCGCAGGTCGCGGGCCAGTGCGGTCTGGCCCAGCCGCGCCAGTGCGGCGAGGGCGTTGCTCGCGGCGGAGGGGTCGGTGGCGTCGGCCGCCACCAGCACCGCGGGCCGCTCGCCGCGCACGACGCGGGCGCCGAAGTCGTCCGGCACGACGACCAGGAACTGGATGTCGCCGCGCTGCAGCAACTTGTCGCCGCGCGCCTCGGACAGCCCGGTGGCGACGACGCGGAAATAGCCGCTGGTCTGCAGCGCCGCCACGAGGCTGCGCGCCATCGGGCTGGTGTCCTGCGACACGATGGCCGTGGGCAGCCCCTTGGGGTCGGTGTTGATCGCATAGCCGAACAGCACGAGCTGCAGGATGGGCACGCCCACCGCCATCGCGAACGTGAGCTTGTCGCGCAGCATCTGCTGCACCTCCTTCAGCGCGATGGCGTACAGGCGCCCCAGCGCATCGGCCAAGCCGCGCATGCGTCGTGTCATGGCGTGGCGAAGTTGTCTGACGCCTGGCCCACCAGCTTGACGAAGGCGTCCTCCAGGTTGGCGGCGTGGGCGCCCCGCACGATCGACGTGGCCGTGCCGCGTGCGAGCACGTGGCCATACGCGATGTAGACGAGCTCGTCGCAGCGCTCGGCCTCGTCCATGTAGTGAGTGGAGACCAGCACGGTGATGCCGCTTTGGGCCAGCGCGTGAATCTGGTCCCAGAACTCGCGGCGCGCCTTGGGATCGACGCCGGCTGTGGGTTCGTCCAGCAGCAGCAGGTGGGGCCGGTGGAGCAGGCAGGCGGCGAGCGCCAGGCGCTGCTTCCAGCCGCCCGACAGCGATCCGGCCAGTTGCCTTGCGCGCGTCTGCAGGCCGAGCCGCTGCAGTGCGTCGTCCACCACGGCGCGGCGGTCGTTCATGGAGAACAGCCGGGCGACGAAATCCAGGTTCTCGCGCAGGGACAGGTCTTCGTAGAGCCCGAACTTCTGCGTCATGTAGCCGACCTGGCGCTTGATGGCGGCCGCCTGGCGGCGGAAGTCCAGCCCCAGCACATGGCCTTCACCGGCGTCGGGCGTCAACAGGCCGCACAACATGCGCAGCGACGTGGTCTTGCCACTGCCGTTGGGGCCGAGGAAGCCGACGATCCGGCCCGGGGCGACCTGCATGTCCACACCGTCAACGACGCGGCGACCACCGTAGGCCTTGCGCAACCCCTTCACGTCGATGGCCAGCGACGTCATGGCCGCACGTCCAGGGGCTGGCCCGGATGGAGCCGCTCGGCGTCCTGCGCCCGCACCGGGCGCGCTTCGACAAGGAAGACGAGCTTGTCGCGTTGGTGGTCGGCGTAGATGACCGGGGGGGTGTATTCCGGCCCGTCGGCGATGTAGCTGATGCGGGCCGGGATGTCGTTCCCGCAGCCGTCGCAATGCAGGCGGACCGGCCCGTCCAGCCGCAACGTGCCCAGGGCGGCTTGCGGCACATAGAAGCGTGCCTTGCGATGGTCCGGCGGCAGCAGGGCGAGCACGGGCTGGCCGGCGGCCACCCATTCGCCTGGGCGCAGGTAGATGTCCTGCACCCGGGCGGCCATCGGCGCGCGTTGGCGAGCCTGTGCCACCCGCCACGCCGTCTGGGCCTGGCCGCTCTGCGCCGCGTGGGCCTGGGCGCGGGCGGCGGTGCGTGCGTCCGCGCGGGCGGGCAGCCGGGCGACCTGCAGTGCCGCGTCCAGCTCCGCCACGCGGGCGCGGGCCTGGGCCAGCGCCGCGGCGGCGTCGTCCACCCGTGCCGGGGCGACGAAGCCCTGGGCCAGCAGCTCGCGCTGGCGCGCGAGGTCGGTGCGCGCGAGGCGCTCTGCGGCATGGGCCTGGTCCAGCTGCGCGCGGCTCATGGCCAGCTCGGGCTCACGCCGGCCCTTGTCGGCGTCCAGCGCCTGCGCCTGAGCGCCCTCGGCCCGTGCGCGAGCTTCGGCGTCGGCCGCCACATCCGGGGTGGCATCCAGTTCGAACAGCGGTTGCCCGGCCGCCACGGCCTGGCCCGAGCGCACCGCCAGCGCCTGCAGCCGGCCGGCGACCGCCGGAGCGATGTAGACCAGTTCCGCCTCGGCGTAGCCCGTCCAGCCGCTGGGTGGCGGTTCGCCGCAGCCCGCCAGCAGCACGCCGGTCGACAACACAAGGATGGATTTCATGAGAATTACTCCTCGATTGGCCGCAGTTTCGACGCCAGAGCGCCTGGCGGGGCTTGATCCTGGTCATGTCCCGGGCGAGGGTGCGGCGCGATCATCGTCGGCCATGAGCTGCCCTGGCGCGAGGCCCGGCCCCGCCGGCACTGATAGAACCATTAGCAAGCCGTCATCGTGGCTGCCGCCCGCAGTCGGCAAGGAGAAGAGAGCATGAACCTGGCGACCTGGATGCGCGGTTTCACGATCCGCACTCGCATGCACGGCGCGATTGCGATGGTGTTGACGATGTTTGCGGCACTGGGCCTGACGGGCCTGCTGGGCGGCCGGGCGCTGATGGCGCTGAACGTCGACATCACGACGCACGGCCTGCGCGACCTGCAGCATCTGGCCTCCGTTCGCCAGGCGCTGGCGGATGTGCGGCTCGAAGAAAAACAGATGGTCATCGCCTATGAGGACGCCGACCAGGTGCGACAGTTCCTGCAGCGCTGGGACGCGGCCGGCCAGCGCCTGACGACCGAACTGCAGGCCATGCAGGAAGGCTCGCAGGCCGCCAACCGCGCTGCCGCCGCCGAGGCGCAGAAGTTCCTGCAGGAGTACCGCACCGCCGCCCAGCCGGTGCTGCGCCAGATCGAGGCCGGTGGCTTCGACACCGCGCGCGTGGCCGACCGCATGCTGAACCGCCCCAAGGCGTCCATGCAGGAGATCGAGCGCCGCGTCGAACAGCTCGCCGGTCTCATGCAGGAGCAGGCCAAGGCCTCGGAGGCGGCGTTCGAGGCAGAGATGGCGCGCATCGTCTGGCGCTCCGGCGCGGTGCTGTTGGTCGTCATGCTGCTGGTGGTGCCGCTGACGCTGGTGAACTCCTCGACCATCACCAGCCCGCTGCGCTATGCGCGCGGGGTGGCGCAATCCATCGCCGGCGGCGACCTGGACAACACCATCCGCGTCGAGGGGCGCGACGAGGCGTCCGACCTGCTGCGCGCGCTCGATGCCATGCAGACCAGCTTGCGCGATCTCGTGCGGCAGGTGAAGACGTCGACGCAGAGCATCGAGACCGCCAGCAGCGAGGTGGCCTCCGGCAACCAGGACCTCAGCCATCGCACCGAGCAGGCCGCCTCCAGTCTGCAGCAGACGACCAGCGCGATGGACGACCTCACCAACGGCGTGCGCCACGGCGCCGAGGCCGCCAGCAAGGCGCGGCAGCTGGCCGAAGGGGCGGCCGAGGTGGCGCGGCGCGGCGGCGACGAGGTGGGCGCGGTGGTCACGACGATGGACGAGATCAACGCCAGCTCGCAGCGCATCGGCGACATCCTGGGCCTCATCGACAGCATCGCTTTCCAGACCAACATCCTGGCGTTGAACGCCGCCGTCGAAGCAGCGCGCGCGGGCGAGCAGGGGCGGGGTTTTGCCGTCGTCGCCAGCGAGGTGCGGGCACTGGCCCAGCGCTCGGCCGGCGCGGCGCGCGAGATCAAGTCGCTCATCGCCGCGAGCGTGGAGCGCACCGAGGCCGGGGCTCGCCTGGTGCAGCATGCGGGCATGACGATGCACGAGATCGTCCAGCATGTGCAGAAGGTCAGCGACATGATCGGCGAGGTGGCGGAGGGCGCCGCCGACCAGAGCGCGCGCATCGGCAAGATCAACGGCGCGGTGGCGCACCTGGAGGACATGACGCAGCAGAACGCCGCGCTGGTGGAAGAGTCCGCCGCCGCCGCCGACAGCCTGCGCCAGCAGCTGCATCTGCTCACCGGCGCGGTCTCGCAGTTCCGGTTCTGACGCAGCCCCGTGCTCGGCCCGCTGCGCGGTCTGCAAGACCGCCTGGTCATGCCCGCGTCCAGCGTGGCCGTGGTGCACCTTCGGGCCGAGCGCCGGGCCGCCCCAAGCCGGCCCGTCTGGCGATGTGCCCGCGGCTCGATGCCGCGGGCATCGCCGTCCCCTCGGGGGCTGAGGCCGGACACAGCAAGTCCTGAGGACTTGTTGTGCCTGCCGAAGAGCAGGCGCTCTGCCGGCTGCGCGGTCTGCAAGACCGACTGGTCATGCCCGCGTCCAGCGCGGCCGTGGTGCACCTTCGGGCCGAGCGCCGGGCCGCCCCAAGCCGGCCCGTCTGGCGATGTGCCCGCGGCTCGATGCCGCGGGCATCGCCGTCCCCTCGGGGGACCGACTGGTCATGCCCGCGTCCAGCGCGGCATGACCAGGCGAGGGGCCTACAATCCCTCCGCGCCGATTTGTTCCAGATTGCGGGCGCTCTACAAATGCCGCTAAACAGGGCGCTCCGGTCAGCCGGCGTCCCGCAAGTGGCGCCGGTTTTGTTTTTTGGAGTGAGGCCATGACGGGCCGAAGCGTCGGCGACGTGTCGCCACAGAGTTTTCATTTCGACGAGCCGCTGCAGCTGCGCAGCGGCGCGAGCCTGCCCAGCTACGACCTGATGGTCGAGACCTACGGCCAGCTCAATGCCGAGCGCAGCAACGCGGTGCTCGTCTGCCACGCGCTGAACGCCAGCCACCACGTGGCCGGCACCTACGCGGGCCAGGCCAGGAGCGAAGGCTGGTGGGACAACCTCATCGGCCCGGGCAAGCCGCTGGACACCGACAAGTTCTTCGTCATCGGCGTCAACAACCTCGGCTCCTGCTTCGGCTCCACGGGCCCGATGCACATCAACCCGGCGACCGGCAAGGCCTGGGGCGCGGACTTCCCCGTCGTCACGGTGCAGGACTGGGTGGATGCCCAGGCCCGCGTCGTCGAGCGCTTCGGCATCCTGAAGCTGGCGGCCGTGCTGGGCGGCAGCTTGGGCGGCATGCAGGCGCTGGACTGGGCGCTGCGCTACCCCGATCGCATGGCCCACTGCATTGCCATCGCGACGGCGCCCAACCTGTCGGCGCAGAACATCGCCTTCAACGAGGTGGCGCGGCGCGCCATCGTGACCGACCCCGACTTCCACGGCGGCCATTTCTACGAGCACGGCGTCGTCCCCAAGCGCGGCCTGCGTGTGGCGCGCATGATCGGCCACATCACCTACCTGTCCGACGACTCCATGGCCGAGAAATTCGGCCGCGAGCTCAAGACCGGCGAGCTGGGCTACACGACGCAGGACATCGAGTTCCAGATCGAAAGCTACCTGCGCTACCAGGGTGACAAGTTCAGCGACTACTTCGACGCCAATACCTATCTGCTCATCACCCGCGCCTTGGACTATTTCGACCCGGCGGCCGAGCACGGCGGCGACCTGACGCGCGCCTTCGCGTCGGCGCGGGCCAAGTTCTTCGTCGCAAGCTTCACGACCGACTGGCGCTTCTCGCCGGCGCGCTCTCGCGAGATCGTCAAGGCGTTGCTCGACAACCGGCTGGACGTGTCGTATGCGGAGATCGATGCGCCGCACGGCCACGACGCCTTCCTGCTCGACGACCCGCGCTACCACGGCGTGTTGCGGGCCTACTTCGAGCGCATTGCCGGCAACCTGTGCCCGGCGGCCCGGCCCCTGCAGATCAAGGGGGTGGCGGTATGAGCTTCCACCAGGCGATTGCCGACCTCGTGCCGCCCGGCTCGCGCGTGCTGGACCTGGGCTGCGGCACCGGCGAGTTGCTGGATCACCTCATCAAGCACAAGGGCTGCACCGGCTACGGCGTGGAGCTGGACGACGCCAACCTGCTGGCTTGCGTGAAGCGTGGCGTCAACGTCATCCAGCGCAACCTGGAGGAAGGCCTGTCCATCTTCGAGGACCAGAGCTTCGACGTCGTGCTGCAGCTCGAAACCCTGCAGCATCTGCGCAATGCCGAGGCCATGCTCCAGGAGACGGCGCGCGTGGGCAAGATGGGCATCGTCAGCTTCCCCAACTTCGCCCACTGGCCCAACCGGCTGCAGGTGCTGTTCGGTCGCATGCCCGTCACGCGGGCGCTGCCCTACGAGTGGTATGACACGCCCAACATCCGTGTCGGCACGTTCGCCGACTTCGGCGTGCTCGCCCGCAAGAACCGCCTCAAGATCCTCGACAGCTTCGGCCTGCAGAACGGCGAGGTCCAGCGCACGCTGCCCAACCTGACGGCCAGCGTGGCGGTGTTCAAGTTCGAGCGGGAGTAGGCCGCAGCCTCATTCGCCGCCGAGTCGCCCGGCCGCCCGGCCGCTGCGGTGGGCTCAGGCGGAGGCCTTCTTGCTCTTCTTGCCTTGCTTCTTCTTGTGCTTGGCCTTGGTGCCGGACTTCTTGGCCGTCTTGGCCTTGACGGTGGTGCTGGCGTGCGTCTTGTCGTGGTGTTTGGTGACCACGCGGGCTTCGGCGGTGGGGGCCAGCAGGGCGACGGCGAGCGCGGCGGCGGTGAGGAGGGTTTTCATGTGGGGGCTCCGGTGATGATGCCCGTGAGTGTCGCCAACGAAGCCTTCAGCTGCCTTTGCGGCGGGTCAAGGCGGCGGCGGGCGCGGCGTGCTCAGGCCAGGTCGTGCGCGTCTTCGGCTTCGGCGCAACACACGCGGTTGCGGCCTTCGGCCTTGGCGCGGTAGAGCGCGCGGTCGGCGTCGCGGTACAGGCGGTCGAGTTCGGCGGTGCCGTGCGTCTCGGCCGAGGCCAGGCCGAAGCTGGCGGTCACGGTGGTCTGCCCGCCGCCCGGCAGCGGCAGCGGCGTGTCGGCCAGTCGCTCGCGCAGGCGTTCCGCCAACTGCAGCGCTTCCTCGTGGCGGCAGTTGCCGGCGAGGATGGCGAACTCCTCGCCGCCCTGGCGGGCCAGCAGCTCGCCCTGACGCACCAGCGTGCGGGCCAGCGCAGCCACGCCTTGCAGCACGGCGTCGCCGGCCGGATGGCCGAGGCTGTCGTTGACGCGCTTGAAGTGGTCGAGGTCGAAGACGATCAGCGCCACCGGCCAGCCGTGCCGGCGGGCCTGGGCCAGCAGGGCCGCGGCCTGCTCGGCAAAGGCGCGGCGGTTGGTCAGGCCGGTCAGGAAGTCGGTGTCGCTGGCGTGGCGCAGCTGGGCGATGAGCTGCTCGCGCTCGGCCTCCAGTGCGCGCCGCCGCTGCGTGGCTTCATGCAGCGCGGTGACCGCGCGCTGCATGTCGCCGATCTCGTCGTGCCGGGTGACGGGCGCCATCGCGCGGTCGGGCAGCTCGCGGCCCTGCCGGATCGCGTTCATCGCCCGCGTGCCGCGCAGCAGCGGCAGCAGCACACGGTGGCGGATGAGCAGGAACACCGTCAGCTCGATGCCCAGCACCGCCAGGCCCAGCCCGGTGTTGATGGCCATGTCGCGGCGGGCGGCGGCCACGCGGGCGTGCGCGGCGTCGCGGGCGCTGGTGAACAGCGCGTCGCGCAGCCCGACGATGCTCTTCATGGCCGGCACGTAGGCGGCGACGAAGGCGGCCGAGTCCATGCCGTAGCCCTGGCCGGTGAGCCCACGCTCGGTGACCAGCCGGATGAACGGCAGGCCGGTGCCGAAGTACTGCATCTCCATCTCGGTGATGGCGGCCTGCAGCGGTGTGTCGGCACGCCGCGCGCGCGCCTGCTGGCTGATGAGCTGGCGCAGCTGCTCGATGCGGCCCATCAGCATGGGGATGTCGCGCTGCTCCTCACGGCCCAGCGGCTGGCCGGTGGCCAGCGGTGCGGTGAATTGCGAGCCCAGCCGGCCGGCGTATTCACGCAGCTCGGCGGCATAGCGGGCGCCGACCAGGGGCATGGTCAGCTCCGGGTAGATGGCCTCGGCGGCGGCGGATTGCGCGGTGACGCCGGCCAGCACCGTGTCGATGGCCGCGAACATCAGGTCGATGGGGCGGCGCGTCAGCCGCTGGCCCGGCGCGCTGCGCTGGGCATGGGGCAGGGCGGCCACGCGGTCGACCTCGGCGCGCCCCAGGGCCAGCTGCTGGCGGGCCTCGGTCAGCTGGCCGCGCGCCGCGAGCGACGCCGGGTCTTCGCTGCCGACCAGCGCGGCCAGCGCCTCGTCGAAGGCGGCGTCGGTCACGCGGCGGAATTCCAGCAGCCGCGCCCGCTTGGCGGGATCGGCCGGCTCGGTGTCGTTCAGCACCGGGATGGCCGGGCCGCGCTCGGCCGAGGCCTTCTCGGCGACTTTCATGCCGAGATAGGTGCGCTGCATGGCCGCCAGCCCCTGCTCGGCCGCCGCCACCTGCAGCCAGTCGGCCCAGACGGAGCGCAGCAGCAAGGCGGTGACCAGGGCCAGCAGCAGGCCGGTCGTCAGCAGGAACAGTCGGGTGAGGCGCATGGTGGCGGGTTGAACCCCACATTATTGGAGCGCCTAAACTGGCCGGCATGCGCCACGAGCGCCAGGAGTACGCCATGAACGCACGAGACCCCCAACTGCCCCTGCAAGCCGACGAGGCGACCGCCCTCGGCGCCTTTGCGGCCCGCGTCTGGGACGAGGAAATCGTCCCCGCGCTGACCGATTACATCGCCATCCCGGCCAAGAGCCCGATGTTCGACGCCGACTGGGCGGCGAACGGCCACATCGACAAGGTGCTGACGCAGGCCGCTGCCTGGGTCGAGAACCAGAAGGTCGCCGGGCTGAAGCTGGAGGTCATCCGCATTCCCGGCCGCACGCCGGTCATCTTCTTCGAGGTGCCGGGCACCAAGGCCGGCTGTGACGACAGCATCGTGCTGTACGGCCACCTGGACAAGCAGCCCGAGTTCAGCGGCTGGCGCAGCGACCTCGGGCCCTGGACACCCAAGTACGAGAACGGCCTGCTGTACGGCCGCGGCGGCGCCGACGACGGCTACGCCATCTACGCGTCCCTCACGGCCATCATGGCGCTGGACAAGCAGGGCATCCCGCGCCCGCGCTGCGTGGGCCTCATCGAGACCTGCGAGGAGAGCGGTTCGTTCGACCTGCCGGCCTATCTGGACGTGCTGAAAGCCCGCCTGGGCAATGTGTCGCTGGTGGTCTGCCTGGACTCCGGCGCCGGCAACTACGAGCAGCTGTGGCTGACCACGTCGCTGCGCGGCATGGTGTCGGGCGTGCTCAAGGTGGAGGTGCTGACCGAAGGCATCCACAGCGGCGACGCCTCGGGCGCCGTGCCGTCGAGCTTCCGCATCCTGCGCCAGGTGCTGGATCGCCTGGAAGACAGCAAGACCGGCCGCCTGCTGCCGGAGAGCTTCCATTGCGAGATCCCGGGCGCGCGGCTGGAGCAGGCGCAGGCCACGGCGGCCATCCTGAAGGAAGAGGTCTACAAGCGCATGCCCTGGGCCTGCGGCGCGGACGGCGGCCCGGTGCTGCCGGTGACGACGGACCCGGTCGAGGTGCTGCTCAACCGCACCTGGCGCCCGACGCTGTCGGTGGTGGGCGCCGAGGGCTTCCCGGAGCTGAAGAACGCCGGCAACGTGCTGCGGCCCTACACGGCCTTCAAGCTGTCGCTGCGCCTGCCGCCGCTGGTGGATGGCAACGAGGCGGCGCTCAAGCTCAAGGCGCTGCTGGAAGACAACGCGCCCTACAACGCCAAGGTCACGTTCACGCCCGATGGCCGGGCCGGCGCCTTCGGGGCAACCGGCTGGAACACGCCGGACCTGTCGCCCTGGCTCAGCCAGGCCCTCAACGACGCCAGCCAGACGCATTTCGGCGCGCCGGTGGGCTACATCGGCCAGGGCGGCACCATCCCGCTGATGAGCATGCTGCAAAAGGGCTTCCCCAAGGCGCAGATGATGGTCTGCGGCGTGCTGGGCCCCAAGAGCAACGCGCACGGGCCGAATGAGTTCCTGCACGTGCCCTACGGCAAGCGCCTGACGGCGGCGGTGGCCCAGGTGATGGCCGCGCATCCGTGAGCCACCCCCTCAAGGGGGCTACCCGTGCCGACCGGCATGGCCGGATCGGCGGGGTTTGCTTGGGAATGCACCCGGTCACGATGTGCAAAAGCCAGGCGAGATAGCGTCAGGGCATGGATCAGTTAAGGGCGATCAAGGTCTTTGTCCGCGTCATCGACGAGGGCAGCTTTGCCGCCGCAGCGCGTGCGCTGGACCTGGCGCCCGCCGTCGTCACGCGGCTGGTGGCGGAGTTGGAGGAGCACCTCGGCACCCGGCTGCTGAACCGCACGACGCGGCGGCTCTCGCTGACCGAGATCGGCGAGGCTTACCTGGAGCGTGCGCGGCGCATCCTGGCCGATGTCGACGAGGCGGCCGCGCTGGCGGCCTCGGCCACGCAGGAAGTGCGCGGCCTGCTGCGCGTGCTGTGCCCGCCCGCCATCGCGGTGCACCAATTGGCCAAGCGCCTGCCAGGCTTTCACCGTGAGTTCCCGGCGGTGACGCTGGAGATCACGTCACCCGGCCCGGTCGACACGGTGGACGACAGCTACGACCTGACGATCTTCCTGACCCGCGAGGTGCCGGACGGCGAGTTCATCGCGCGGCGCCTCGCGCGCAGCGAATTCATCCTGTGCGCGGCGCCGGACTATCTCGACCGCCGCGGCCGGCCCCAGCATCCACACGAGCTGAAACAGCACGACGCGCTGGTGCCGCCCACGGCCGCCATGATGCGCGGCCTGACGTTGCAGCGCGGCGATGGCAGCGAGGAGATCACGCTGCCGATGTCGCCGCACCGCGCCACGCTGGCGACGACGCACATGGACACCAACTACGCCGCCGCGCTGCACGGCCTGGGCATCGCCGGGTTGCCGAGCTTCATGGTGGAAGACGCGCTGCTGGAGCAGGCGCTGGAGCGCGTGTTGCCGCAATGGCGCATGTTCGGCACGACGCTGTGGGCGGGCATGCCCACGCGCAAATACGTGCCGGCACGCACGCGGGTCTTCCTCGACTTCCTGCTGGAGGTCTTCGGCGGCGAGGACAAGGACCCCTGGCTGGTGGCGGCGGGTTGCGCGACCTGCCCGTAGCGGCTGTCAGCGCAGGCTGAAGCCCAGCTCGAAGAATTCTGGGAAGCGCGCCTCCATCGCCCGCTTCAGCGGTGCGAGCGCCACATAGCGCGATGCTGTCTTGACGATATAGGCCAGCAGTCGGCGCTCCTCGGCGTGACCCTGGCCCAGCAGCGCGAGATGCTGGCGCAGCGCGCTCCATTCCAGCCGACGCCAGTAGTCGCCGAAGTCGGCGGCCAGCGTCTCGTCCAGCTGGCCGGCGGCCCGGCAGGCCTCCCAATGGCGAGCGGCCCAGTCGATTTCCTGCGCCTCATCCCAGGCGAGTTCCGGTGGGCGCAACAGCGTGGCGATGCCTTGCGTCACCTGGCCGTCGGGCGCGTCGTCCATGAGGCGCTGCAGCACCACGTCGAGGCCTGTGTCGGCGATGCGGGCCAGGCCCGCACGCAGCGCGGCGACGTCGGGCGCCGAGACGGCGGCGGGGCGCTCGCGCAGCTCGGCGCAGGCCGCCCGCATCAGTCGGTCGGCGTCGCCGGGTGCGGCCTGCAGCGCAGCGATGAGCGCATCGTGGGGAGTTGTCATGGGAAGAGGGGGCTCGTGGATAATGAAATTCTAAGAAGCCGGCCTCGGCGACAACCTCCGACTTCGCGTTCTTGCCGCACGTGCCGCGTCCGTCCCGCCCCCCCCATCCCGCCCCGCTGCCCACCCTGATCGCTCTGGCTCTGTATGCCTGGGGGCAGGCGTCGGCGCTGCCGTCGGAGGCTGACGAGGGCGTGCCGCTGCGGCCCAGTCGGGTGCTGGGGGCGCCGGCCAAGTCGCCGGCCAAGCCGGCTCTCGTCATCAGTGCCGGCCGCATCACCGCGCAGGTGGATCAGCAGGCGGACGCCACCGAAGGCGCCGAGTTGCGCTATGGCGAGATGGTGCTGACGGCCGACAGGGTGAACTACCGCGTCGTGGACGACCTCGCGACGGCCGAAGGCCAGGTGCGCATCGACCACAACGGCAATGTCTTCAGCGGCCCGCTGCTGCGGCTGTACGTGAATCGCTTCGAGGGCGAGTTCCTGACGCCCAGTTTCTTCCTGAAGGCCACCGGCGGCGCCGGCAAGGCGCAGGTGGTGAAGTTCCTGGACAGCGAGCACCTCAGCGCCACCCAGGGCAGCTACACCAGCTGCCCGATCGTGGACGACCAGGAGCCGGCCTGGCAGATCACCGCCAAGCAGCTGCATCTGGACCTCGCCGGCAACGAGGGCAAGGCCGAAGGCGCCGTGCTGCGCTTCCAGGGTGTGCCCATCCTCGCGGCGCCGGCGCTGAGCTTCCCGCTCAGTTCGGAGCGCAAGTCCGGTTGGCTGCCGCCCAGCATCTTTCTGGACAACCGCAGCGGCCTCGAGCTGGGTGTGCCTTACTACTGGAACATCGCGCCGCAGCGCGATGTGACGCTGACGCCGTTTGTCATGACCAAGCGTGGCGTGGGCGTCGATGGCGAGTTCCGCTATCTGGAGCCCGACCATGCGGGCCGCGTCAACGTCGACCTGCTGCCGGGGGACCGGGTGTTCGGCCAGTCGCGCTGGAGCCTCAAGCTCAACAACGACGGCAAGCTGGGCGACTGGCGCTACCGGTTGAAGAGCGAGCGCGTCTCGGACGACGATTACTGGAAGGACCTGTCCCGCCGCGTCGAGAGTCAGACGCCGCGTCTGCTGGCCAGCGACTTGTCCCTGGGCCGCCACCGCGAGCTGTCCTGGGGCGCCATCGATACCTACGCCCGCGTGCAGCGCTGGCAGACGCTGCAGGGCACCGACGCGCTGTCGCAGTTCGACTCGCCCTACCAGCGCAGCCCGCAGATGGGTGTCCGCGTGACGACTGCGGCCGACGAGGCGGTGCTCGACAACTTCCGACCGTGGGGCCGCAAGGCGCGGCTGGAGGGTGGGCTGGAGCTGGAATACAACCGCTTCGACCTGCCGGCCTCTGCACGGGCCGGGCAGGTGCCTGGCGGCCAGCGTGTGCACGCGCTGGGCCATGTGGCGGCCCCGCTGGGGGGGGAAGCCTGGTGGTTCATCCCGCGGGTGTCCTTCAACGGCGCGGCTTACGACCTCGACCAGCCGTTGAGCGACGGCCGCCGCCGCATGAGCCGCGTCATCCCGACGTTCAGCATCGACCACGGCTGGGTTTTCGAGCGCGACACGACGCTGTTCGGCCGCGACATGCGCCAGAGTCTGGAGCCGCGCCTGTTCTACGTGAACACGCCCTATCGCGACCAGTCCAACCTGCCCAACTTCGACGCGGCGGCCAAGGATTTCAACTTCGACTCCATCTACACCGACAACCAGTTCTCCGGTGTGGACAAGGTGTCGGACATGCATGCGCTGATCTTCGGCGCGACCAGCCGCTGGGTCAGCACCGCCAAAGGCGAGGAAGTCCTGCGCCTGGGCATCGCGCAGCGTGTGCAGTTCCGCGATCAGCTCGTCACGCCTGACGGCCTGCCCGTGGCGCAGCGCTTCTCCGACCTGCTGCTGTCGGCGGCGACCCACCTGGAGGAGCGCTGGTGGGCCGACAACACGCTGGAGTTCAACCCCGAGACCAATCGCTCGGTGCGCTCCGTGATGCGCCTGCGCTACTCGCCGGGGCCGTTCAAGACGGTCAGCGTGGCCTATCGTTATGCGCGCGCGTCCAGCGAGCAGGTCGAGCTGGCATGGCAATGGCCGCTGTACGGCCAGCCGATCACGCAGCGTGGCGCGAATGCCGGTAGCAGCTGCGGCGGCGCCTGGTACAGCGCCGGTCGGGTGCAGTACTCGATGCGCGACAAGCGCCTGACCGACTCCGTCGCGGGCTTCGAGTACGACGCCGGTTGCTGGGTGATGCGCTTCGGCCTCGAGCGCCTGTCCACCGGCCGCGCCGAAACCAACACCCGCGTGATGCTGCAGCTGGAGCTCGTCGGGCTCAGCCAGCTGGGCTCCAACGCGCTGAAGGTCTTGAAGGACAATGTGCCAGGTTACCGCCGGCTGAGTTCCGACCGCTCGCCGAGTTCAGACTTCCTACCATGATCCATCGCTTCGCTCCCTCTTTCATTGCAGTGACGCTGGCCTTGGCCGCTTGTTCCGCCTCGGCCCAGACCGCGCCCACGCTGCAGCCGGGGGACTACATCGCCGCTGTGGTCAACCAGGACGTCGTGGCCGCCAGCGAGGTCGTTCAGCGCACCGAGCGGCTGCGCCAGGAGGCGCGCCAGAAGGGCGAGGTCATGCCGGAGACGGCCGGGCTGCGCAAGCAGGCGCTGGAAGCGCTGATCGAGGACCGCGTGCTCATCACCTATGCGCGCGAAAACGGCAACAAGATCGACGAGGCCGAACTGGACCGCGTCGTGGCCAACGTTGCCGCCCAGAACAAGCTGACGCTCGCCCAGCTGCGCGACCGCCTCAAGCAGGACGGCACCGACTACAAGAGCTTCCGCGAGAACCTGCGCGACCAGATGATGACCGAGCGCGTGCGTGAGCGCGAGGTGCAGGGCCGCATCAAGGTCACGGACGCCGAGATCGACGCCTGGCTCGACAAGAAGCGCGCCGCGCTGGAGCAGGGCGGTCAGGTCAACCTGGCCCAGGTGCTGGTGACGGTGCCCGAAGGCGCGTCTGACGCGATCGTGGCCGAGCGCCGCGCGCGCGCCGAGGCGGCGCTGGCCCGCATCAAGGCAGGCGAGGACTTCGGCGCCGTGGCGCGCGACGTCTCCGAAGACAGCAACAAGGCGCGCGGCGGCGAGATCGGCATGCGGCCGGCCGACCGGCTGCCCGACATCTTCGTCAACGCCGTGCGCGACGTGAAGAGCGGTCAGGTCGCGCCGCAGCTGCTGAGAAGTGGCGCGGGCTTTCACATCCTCAAGGTCGTCGAGCGGCAGGGGAGCGCGTCGATGACGCAGAGCCTGCAGACGCACGCTCGCCACATCCTGCTGCGCCCGTCGGCGCAATTGACGGCCGAAGTCGCCGCCCGCCGGCTGGCCGAGATGAAGCGCCAGATCGAATCCGGCCAGGCCAAGTTCGAGAACCTGGCGCGTGCCAACTCCGAGGACGGCAGCGCCGAAGCGGGCGGTGACCTCGGCTGGATGGGTGCCGGCGGCTTCGTGCCCGAGTTCGAAGAGGCCATGAACGGCCTGGCGCTGAACGGGATTTCGGGACCGGTCATGTCGCGTTTCGGCGTGCACCTGATCCAGGTGCTGGAGCGCCGCACGGTCGACATCGAGCCGCGCCAGCTCCGCGAACAGGCACGCAATGCCTTGCGCGAGCAGAAGTACGACGAGGTCTACCAGGACTGGGTCAAGGAACTGCGCGCCAAGGCGTTCGTCGAGGTGCGTGAATGGCTGGATTGAGGCCGGATCGCGCGCCGCGCCTGTCGCGAGTCGGCCGGCCGATGGGTGGCTGCGCATGAAGTCGCACATCCCGCGCAAGCGGTTTGGCCAGCATTTCCTGACCGACAAGGCGCTGATCGAGGCGATCGTCGACCTCATCGATCCGCAGGCGGGCGAAACGCTCGTCGAGATCGGGCCGGGGCTGGGCGCGATGACGCTGCCGCTGCTGGCGCGGCACAAGCCGTTGACCGTCATCGAGCTGGACCGCGATCTCGCGGCGCGGCTGCGCCAGCGTGGCGACGTGGAGGTCATCGAGAGCGACGTGCTCAAGGTCGACTTCCGCGACCTGGCGCGCACCAAGGCGGCACGCCTGCGCGTCGTCGGCAACCTGCCCTACAACATCTCCACGCCCATCCTCTTCCATCTGCTGGACGCGGTGGACGACGTCGTCGACCAGCATTTCATGCTGCAGAAGGAAGTCGTCGACCGCATGGCGGCCGGGCCGGGCGGCAAGGATTACGGCCGTCTGAGCGTCATGCTGCAGTGGCGCTATGACATCGAGTCGGTGCTGGACGTGCCGCCCGAGGCCTTCGATCCACCGCCGCGCGTGGACTCCGCCATCGTGCGCATGGTGCCGCTCAAGACGCCGCCGGCGCTGGACGCCAAGCTGCTGGGCGAACTGGTCGCGAGCGCGTTCTCGCAGCGCCGCAAGCTGCTTCGCCACAGCCTCGGCAAGTGGCTCGCCGAGCGCGGCTACACGGGGCATTTCGATTTGCAGCGCCGGGCCGAGGAAGTGCCGGTCGCCGAGTTCGTGGGGCTCGCGCTCGAAGTGGCGGGCTGAAATGCAAAACGGGACCCGAGGGTCCCGTTTTGTCATCGAGCGTCAGAGCGTCATGCCGCGCTGAGCCACATCGACGTATCAAAGGCGCTGCACATCATCGGCATGTTCATGCCGAAGTTGGGATTGCCAATCGTTGCCTTCGCGCTCTTCGCCGCAGGCTTCTCAACCACCGGGGCCACCTCAGCAGCCCGCTCCCATGACCCGTTTTCTTGGGAGCGGGCTACTGAAAAGAATAGAAACACCGGAAGGGGATCTTCCGGTCGGCCCAGTAGTCGGCCGTGTCGCGGAAGACATCGAGCAGCTGCTCGCGCGCCTCGCGATCAAAGCGCACGTTGTCGGGCAACTGCTCCAGCACGACGACAAAGCCGGGCTGGCTGCCGGCCTTGTGGACGAGGTCGGTCATGCAGTCATGCAGGGCGTCCAGGTTCTTGCCGAAATGTGCCGGGAACAAAAAGGCCTGAGCGATGCCGTCGAGCACGTCCTGCTTGGACTGCGCCTCCGACAGGTTGGCATACAGGAAATGCTGGCCCGCCTCTTGAGCGGCCTGCATCAAGTCCTCGACCCGGTAGGCCCTGATGGCCTGCACGATATTGGGACGGACGGTCTGCAAAAGCATGGTCGCGTTCCTCCTTTCAAGTCACAAAACAGCCAAAACTCGTCTTCGCTCGGCCTTCACCGGGCCGCCTCGGCGCGAATGCGCTGGAAGCTGGCATAGTGATCGCCGGTGTAGTAACAGACCTCCGGCGCGGTGGGCGGTGTGCCGCCACACACGAGGCGGCGGGCGCCCCGATTGCGTGCGCCAGGGGTCCTGACCGTGTATTCGCGATAGAAGCCGCGTGCCTTGCTGGGCAGCAGGCGCTCGCGATTGCCGAACACCACGCCGTCTTTGGCATTGGGAAACGGGCCGCCGGCAAGCACGAGCCGGTGTGTTTCCTGGGCCTGGACGGGCAGCTCGCTCAGCGAAATTTCAGCCAGAGCGGGCTTGGCGGTGGGAGGGGCTTCCTTGGCTTGCGTGCCTCCGGCCAGGCCGGCAAGCAGCAGGGCGGTAGTGACCGCCGAGGCGCTTGAGCGCGCCAGCCACGAGAGCAAAAACACGGGTTTACCCTGTTCAGAAAACCAACATGGTACCGAAGCGACCCCGAAAGCTCAAGCCAGATCCCGCCGGTGGACTCTGGATTTTCGGCATGTGAGCCTGCGCTCACACCTTGCCAAGCCCTTGATAAATATGGATTTCTGATCGGTCAATGACGGGAAATTGCCCTTGAAAACTTCTGTCAATTCAGGGAGTTCGGGCCCGCTGGGGCCCGAACTCTTTCGACGGCGGGAGCCCGCTCAGGCGCGGGCCGCGTTGGCGTCGGCGACCGTCAGCGCGGTCATGTTGACGATGCGGCGCACGGTGGCCGACGGCGTCAGCACGTGCACCGGCTTGGCTGCGCCCAGCAGCACCGGGCCGATGGCGATGCCGCCGCCGGCGGTGGTCTTGAGCAGGTTGTAGGAGATGTTGGCGGCGTCGATGTTGGGCAGCACCAGCAGGTTGGCCTCGCCGCTGAGCGTGCTGTGCGGCATCAGCTGCTTGCGGTAGCCGGCATCCAGCGCGGTGTCGCCGTGCATCTCGCCGTCAACTTCCAGCCACGGCGCCAGTTGCTGGACCAGCGCCAGCGTGTCGCGCATCTTCACGGCGGAGGGCTTGTCGCTCGTGCCGAAGTTGCTGTGCGACAGCAGCGCGGCCTTCGGGCTCAGGCCGAAGCGGCACATCTCCTGCGCGGCCATGATGGTGATCTCGGCTAGCTGCTCGGCGGTCGGGTCGTAGTTGACGTGGGTGTCGACCAGCATGACCTGGCGGCCCGGCAGGATCAGCCCGTTCATGCAGGCGTAGGTCTTGACGCCGGCGCGCTTGCCGATGACCTGGTCGATGTACTGCAGGTGGGTGGCCGTCGTGCCCCAGGTGCCGCACAGCATGCCGTCCACTTCGCCCTTGTGCAGCAGCATGGCGCTGATGAGCGTCAGGCGGCGGCGCATCTCGATCTTGGCGAGCTGCTGCGTGACGCCCTTGCGCTCTGTCATGCGCAGATAGGTCTGCCAGTAGTCACGGTAGCGGTCGTCGTGCTCGACGTTGACGACGTCGTAGTCGCGGCCTTGCTGCAGCCGCAGGCCGAAGCGCTCGGCGCGCTCGGCGATGACGGCCGGGCGGCCGACCAGCGTCGGGCGGGCCAGGCCTTCGTCGACGACGACCTGGGCCGCGCGCAGCACGCGCTCTTCTTCACCCTCGGCGTAGGCGACGCGCTTGTTGGGCGCCCGCTTGGCGGCGGTGAAGATGGGCTTCATCGTGTTGCCGGAGGCGTAGACGAAGCTCTGCAGCTTTTCGCGGTAGGCGTCCCAGTCGGTGATGGGCCGGGCGGCAACGCCCGAGTCCATCGCGGCCTTGGCGACGGCCGGCGCGATGCGCATCATCAGGCGCGGGTCGAAGGGCTTGGGGATGAGGTATTCGGCGCCGAAGGACAGCGTCGCGCCGACATAGGCGGCGGCCACCACCTCGCTCAGCTCGGCCTGGGCCAGGTCGGCGATGGCGTGGACGGCGGCGATCTCCATCTCGACGTTGATCGTCGTCGCGCCCGAATCCAGTGCGCCCCGGAAGATGTAGGGGAAGCACAGGACGTTGTTGACCTGGTTGGGGTAGTCCGTGCGGCCCGTGGCCATGATGGCGTCGCTGCGCACCTTCTGGACTTCCTCGGGCAGGATTTCGGGCGTCGGGTTGGCCAGCGCGAAGATCAGCGGCTTGGCGGCCATCGTGGCCACCATGTCGGCCTTCAGCACGCCGCCGGCAGACAGCCCCAGGAAGACGTCGGCGCCGTCGATGACCTCGCGCAGCGTGCGCTGGCTGGTCTTCTGGGCGAACTCCGCCTTGTCGGGGTCCATCAGCTCGGTGCGGCCCTCGTAGACGACGCCGGCCAGGTCGGTCACCCAGATGTTTTCGCGCGGCAGGCCCAGCTTGACCAGCAGGCCCAGGCAGGCGAGCGCGGCGGCGCCGGCGCCCGAGGTGACGAGCTTGACCTTGGTGATGTCTTTGCCGACGACCTTCAGGCCGTTCAGGAACGCGGCGCCGACGACGATGGCCGTGCCGTGCTGGTCATCGTGGAAGACCGGGATCTTCATGCGCTTGCGCAGCTCGCGCTCGACGTAGAAGCAGTCCGGCGCCTTGATGTCTTCGAGGTTGATGCCGCCGAAGGTGGGCTCGAGAGCGGCGATGCAGTCGACCAGCTTGTCGAGGTCGTTCTCGGCCACTTCGAGGTCGAAGACGTCGATGCCGGCGAACTTCTTGAACAGCACGCCCTTGCCTTCCATGACCGGCTTGGAGGCCAGCGGGCCGATGTTGCCCAGGCCCAGCACGGCGGTGCCGTTGGACACCACGGCGACGAGGTTGCCGCGCGAGGTGTAGCGGAAGGCGTTGGCCGGGTCGGCGACGATTTCCTCGCAGGCGGCGGCCACGCCGGGCGAATAGGCCAGCGCGAGATCGTGCTGGTTGACGAGCTGCTTGGTCGCCGCGATCGCGACCTTGCCCGGCGTCGGGAACTCGTGATATTCGAGAGCGGCCTGGCGGAGCTGGGCGCGTTTTTCTTCTGGGCTGGGCATGTCGAAAGCGGGCAAAAGTCGGCCTGGTTCGGCCGGCGGGGTGGGAATCATGCCACTGCACCCGGGTCGGGTGGCTGCGGATGTCCACACGGAGACAATCGCGGCCATGGGTGAATTCGATCTGATCCGGCGCTTTTTCCAGCGCCCAGCGCCGGCCGGCGTGGATGTCGGCGTGGGCGACGACTGCGCGGTGCTGGCGCCCACGCCCGGCCAGCGCTGGCTGGTGTCCAGCGACATGCTGGTGGAGGGGCGGCATTTCCTGTCCACGGTCGACCCGGCCCGGCTCGGCCACAAGGCGCTGGCGGTCAACCTCAGCGACCTGGCAGCCTGCGGCGCCACGCCGCGCGGCTTCACGCTCGCGCTGGCGTTGCCGCGCGCCGACGAGGCCTGGCTGGCCGGCTTCGCGGGCGGCCTGCTGGCGTTGGCCGACGCGCACGGCTGCCCGCTGGTCGGCGGTGACACGACGCAGGGCCCGCTGAACCTGTGCATCACGGTGTTTGGCGAGGCGCCGGCCGGCCAGGCGCTGCTGCGCAGCGGCGCGCGCGTGGGCGACGAGATCTGGGTGTCCGGCACGCTGGGTGATGCGCGGCTGGCGCTGGAGGTCTTCCGCGGCTCTGTGGCGTTGGACGGCGCGGGTTTCGCGGCCGTGCGCGAGGCCATGGAGCGGCCGACGCCGCGGCTGGCCCTCGGCCAGGCGCTGCGGGGCCTGGCCACCTCGGCCATCGATGTGTCCGACGGCTTGCTGGGCGACCTGGGCCATGTGCTGGCCGCCTCGGGTGTCGGGGCGCGGCTGGACGTGGACGCCTTGCCGCGCAGCGCCGTGCTCGCGTCTCAGCCCGTGGCGTTGCGGCACCTGTGCGGGCTGGCCGGTGGGGACGACTACGAGCTGGTGTTCACGGCGCCGCCGGGCGCCCGGCTGCCGGATGTCGGCGTCGCGCTGACGCGCATCGGCGTCATCGAGGCCGAGCCCGGCCTGCGCGTCGTGGATGGCCGCGGCGAGGCCGTCGCGCATGGCCTGCAGTCCTTCGACCACTTTTCGTCATGAGCGATTCCCCCACCCAAGACACCTCGCCCGCTGAGCCGCCGGTGGCGATGCCCGAGCCCACCCGGGCCCCCATCCGGCCGACGCCGGCCTTCATGCTGCGGCACCCGGCGCGCTGGATCGCGCTGGGCTTTGGCAGCGGGCTCAGCCCCAAGGCGCCGGGCACGGTTGGCACGCTGTGGGCGTGGCTCGCGTTCTGGGTCATCGCGCCGTGGCTCAACGATGTGGGTTGGGCGGCGCTGATCGCCGGCGGCACCGTTGTCGGCTGGTGGGCCTGCACACGTTGCGCGCGTGACCTGAACACCGCCGACCCGGGCGCCATCGTGTGGGACGAGGTGCTGGCGTTCTGGCTGGTGCTGTGGCTGATCGGCCCGGCCTCGTTCGTCGCGCAGCTTGTGGCCTTCGGCCTGTTCCGCTTCTTCGACGCGGCCAAGCCCGGCCCCGTCGGCTGGGCGGACCGCCTGTTCAAGGGCGAACGCGGGCGGCCCGTCACCTGGGCCCAGGGCTTCGGCATCTTGTTCGACGACTTCGTGGCGGCCGGCTGTACGCTCGCCGTCATCGCGCTGTACCGCCACTTCCTGGGGTGATGTCATGACTACCGACAACGCCGAACTGGTCGAGCGCATCGCCGTGGCCCTGACGCAGCGGCGTGAGCGCGTCGGCACGGCCGAGAGCTGCACCGGCGGCCTCATCGCCGCCGCCTGCACCGACATCGCCGGCTCCAGCCAATGGTTCGAGCGTGGCGTCGTCAGCTACAGCAACGAGGCCAAGACCGAGCTGCTGGGCGTGCCCAAGGCGCTGATTGCGCAGCACGGCGCGGTCAGTGCCGAGGTGGCCGAACACATGGCGCGCGGCCTGCTGGCGCACGCGCCCGTCGACTGGGCGCTGTCGGTCACCGGCATTGCCGGGCCCACGGGCGGCAGCGAGGCCAAGCCGGTCGGCACGGTCTGGCTGGCACTGGTGCACGCGGGCCGGCCAGCGCAGGTGTGGCGGGAGCTCTTCAGCGGCGACCGCCTCGCGGTGCGCGCGCAGACGGTGGCGGCCGGGCTGGCGGCGCTGTGCGAGGCACTGGAAGACCGGGAGCGCTGAGCCCGTTCAGCCCAGCTGCGCCAGCACGCTTTCGGCCGTCAGCGTGCCGGCTTCGGGAGGGGCCCAGGCCTGCGCCCAGGCGATGAAATCTTCCTGCGGCATGGGCTTGCCGATGAAGTAACCCTGGCCCTCGTCGCAGCCCAGCTGGGCCAGCAAGGCCCAGGCCTTGGCGGTCTCCAGGCCTTCGGCAACGACCGTCAGGCCCAGGTTGTGCGCCAGCTCGATGGTCGAGCGCACGATGCGCGCGTCGTCCAGGTCGCGCTCCATGGCCATGACGAAGCTCCGGTCGATCTTGAGTTCGTCCACGGGCAGCCGCTTCAGGTAGGCCAGCGACGAATAGCCGGTGCCGAAGTCGTCGATGGACAGCTTGAAGCCCATCGCGTGCAGATGCTCCAGCGTCGACAGCGCGCGTTCGGGGTCGTCCATGATGGCGCTCTCGGTGATCTCCAGGCACAGGGCGCTGGCCGGCACGTTGCGCGGCGTGATGAGCGCCTCGATCTTGGCGGGCAGGTCCTGGTCCATCAGGTCGCGCGTGGAGAGGTTGACCGACAGCCGCAGGTTCAGCCCTGCATCGAGTGCGTCGCGCGCGAACCTGGCGGCGCCCGACAGCACCCAAGCGCTGAGCATGCGGATGAAGCCCGTCTGCTCGGCGAAGGGGATGAACTGCATGGGCGGCACGAGGCCGCGGGTCGGGTGTTGCCAACGCACCAACGCCTCGGCGCCGATGACGCGGCCGGTCTGCAGGTCGATCTTGGGCTGCAGGAACAGCCGCAGCTCGTCGTTCTCGACGGCGCGGCGCATCTCCGACAGCAGCGACAGCGACTCCTGGCTGCCGGCGTCCAGCTGCGCGTGGTAGATCAGGCTGCCACACTGGCGTGCCTTGGCCGCGTACATGGCCAGCTCGGCCCGGCCCAGCAGCAGGTTGACCTCGTTGCCATGTTCGGGGAACAGCGCGATGCCGATGCCGGCGCTGAGGTCCACCGTCTCGTTGCCGAGCTGCAGGGGGTTCTCGAAGTCCTTCAGGATGGTCAGCGCCGTCTCGCTTGCGAGCATCGCGTCGGTGTGGGTCAGCAGGATGGCGAACTCGTCGCCCGACAGTCGCGCGAGCACCGAGTGCGCCGGCTCGCACAGCGCCTGCAGGCGGCCTGCCACGCTCTGCAGCAGGCGGTCGCCGATGTCGTGGCCCAGCACGTCGTTGACATGCTTGAAGCGGTCCAGATCCAGCATCAGCACGGCGCCCGTGGTGTGGCCCTGGGTCAGGTGATGCTGCAGGAGCTCGGCGAAGCGTGCCCGGTTGGGCAGCAAGGTGAGCGGGTCCACATAGGCGAGGTGGTTCACGAGCATCTCGCGGCGGCGGATGCCCTCACGCATGCTTTCGAGGGCGAGCGCCAGTTCGTGCACTTCGGCGAGACGCGATGACGACGGCACAGGCGTGTCGTAGTCGCCGCCCTCCAGCCGCCGTGCGGCGCCGGACAACGCCGCGATGGGGCCGCCGATGCCACGCGCCAGCAGCACGCTGAACAGCGCAAACACGGCGACGCTCAGCAGCGTCAGCGCGAGCAGCACGACTTGCAGCTGCCGGTACGGTGCGAGCGCGGCGTCCAGCGAGCGCAGCAACAGCACGCCCAGGCGCTGTTCACCCTGCAACAGCGGCACGAAGCGCGCGCGCATGCGCTCGCCGGCCAGCGCCAGCACGCCGTCGCCCGGTGCGGCTGCCGTGAGTTGCGACGCCAGGGCGCCTGCCGCCTGCGGGCCGAGTGTGCTGACCATGCCTTGCCAGGCCTGGCCCGGCGCCTGCAGCAGTGCAACGCCCTCCAGCTCCGACAGCGCCTTCAGGTCGTCCAGCACCGTCTGGTCCAGTGCGAAGCCCATCAGCACCCAGCCGACGGGCGCCGGCGTGCGCACCTGCACGGCGACCAGCTGATAGGCCTGCCCGCCCTGCACGGCCAGCATGCCGCCGTCGCGCGCCCCCACGAGCTGGCGCAGCGCGCCGCCGAAGGCGGCCGCACCGTCGCGCGTCGCGGTGACCAGGCGCTGTTGGTCGTCGAAGTACGCGACGACCGACGCGCCGACGCGCTCGCCCTGGTTGGCGAGCGCATCGCGGATGGTCTCGGCGGTGCCCTGTTCGGTCAGCGACAGGCCGATGGTCGTGCGAAAGCCGTAGTCCTTGGCCAGCAGCTCGGCGGCGTCGCGCAGCTTGCCGGCCCGCTGCTCCAGCAGGCGCTGCAACACGCGCTCGCCGGTGTGCAGCTCGGCGGCGAGGGATTCGTCGGCGTCGTGCGTGATGCTGGCGCGGATGGCGCTGAAGCTGAGCGCCTGCACGATCAGCAGCAGCCCGAGGAAGAGGCCGGCGATGCGGCCTTCGAGACGGTGGGGGTTCAGCCAGGAGGGCCAGCGCATGGCGAAGGGGTCAGTCGGTCAGGGTCAGGGTGCGCGTGCCACCGTCGGCTGGCACGTCCAGGCGCAGGCTCTGCAGCGTGGCGGACCGCTGCCCGGCGTGCCAGGCCTTGACGGTGTGCTCGCCGGCGGGAATGTCGAACGTCGCCTGTCCGCGGGCGTCGGTCCGCGCGAAGAGCGGGGTGTCGACGACGACGACATGGGCACTCATGCGGTCGTGGATGTTGCAGCCCAGCGTGGCGACGCCGGGCTTGTCGAAGACGATGGGTTCGGCCGGCGTGCCGGCATAGAGCTTGATGTCGATGACCTTGATCGGCGAGATCGAGTAGACGTGATGCCGCACGGTGTCGAAGTTCGGGAAGCTCACGGCCGTGCCGGTCTGCACGATCAGCAACTGGGGTGTGAACTGGCGGTCGCGCTGGCCCATCTCCGCCCGGGCCGTCGTCGTCTTCGCGGCGCGGCCGTGCACCTCCACGGCCACAGCGGCACCGGCCAGCGGCTGCCCGTCCGGCCCGGCCAATTGCACGGTGACCGGTGCGGCGAACGTGGCGGCCGGGGCCAGGACGGCGGCGGTGGCAGCGAGGCGGCGAAAGGGCGTCATGGCGGCGGGCTCAGGGGCCGACGATAGCCCAATCGCGCTCAGCGCACGGTGAGGGCCACCCCGGGTTTGCCGCTGGCGGTTTCGGCCAGCATCAGCGCGAATCGTCGCAGGGCGGCCCAGGGGTCGCTGGGCCAGTCGGGATGGCGCAGACCCTTGACGAGGCCGTCGCACACCTGCGCGGCCTGGATCAGCCGGCCGGCCTGGGCGCCGTCCAGGCGCGGCGCAATGCGCTCCACCAGCCGCTCCTTCGCACCCCAGACGCGGGCCTCGCGCATGGCCATCGGCAGCGGGCGGCCGGCGTCCAGCGCGGCGCGCACACGGGCCAGCGCGCGGGCGTCCTCGGCCAGGTTCCAGTGCACCAGCACGGCGGCCTCGCCCTCGGCCTCCAGGCCGTCCAGCATGCGCAAGAGCCGCGGCACGTTGCCGGACAGCACGGCCTCGCTGAGCTTGAACACGTCGAAGCGCGCCACGTCCAGCACGGCGGCCTCGATGTCGCCGAGCGTCAGCTCACCCTGGGGGTGCAGCAGCGCGAGCTTCTGCAGCTCCTGGTGGGCGGCCAGCAGGTTGCCTTCCACGCGGTCGGCGAAGAAGGCCAGCGCACGCTGGCCGTCCTCGCCTTCGGGCACCGATTGGCCCTGGGCTTTGAGCCGCTGCGCCAGCCAGGCCGGCAGCATCCGGCGCTCGACGGGCTCGACGCGGATGGACACGCCGTGGCCGTCCAGCGCGGTGAACCAGGCGCTGGAGAGCTGGGTCTTGTCCAGCCGCGGCAGCGTGACGAGGGTGAGCACGTCGTCGGGCGCGGCTTCGGCATAGCGCTGCAAGGCCTCGGAGCCGTCCTTGCCGGGCTTGCCGTTGGGGATGCGGATCTCGATGAACTGGCGCTCGGCGAACAGGCTCATCGCCTGCGCGGCGGCCAGCACCGGCGCCCAGTCGAAATAGGCGCCGGAGACGATGAAGATCTGCCGCTCGCCGAAGCCCTGTGCGCGGGCGGCGGCGCGGATCTGATCGGCCGCTTCCTGCGCCAGCAGCGGCTCGTCGCCGTGCACGGTGTAGATGCGGGCCAGGCCCTTGCTGAGGTGGGCGCCCAGGCCGTCCGCGCGGAGTTGCATCAGCTTTGGATCTTGATGACCGCGAGGCGGCGCATGACCTGCGCGATCGCGTCGGACTGCATCGCGCCGTAGAGGTTGGCGGCCTCCTGCTCCTTGGCCAGCGCCGTCGTCTCGGTGTAGTTCATGTCGCGCGTCAGGGCCAGCTCGACCTTGGGGAGCAGCAGCTCGCCGGCCGCCGTGCGGATCAGGTAGTCGAAGTGCAGCCGCAGCTGCCATTCGCGCACCTGGCCCACGCTGGTGGACGCGACCACCGTGCGGTCACGGTGCTCGTTGAGCACCTCCAGCACGACCTGCGCGCGGCTGGGGTCGTCGACGATCTGCACCGGCGTGCGCTTGATCTGGCGCTTCAGGCCGGCGGCCAGCAGCGAGTCGGGCGCAAAGCCGGTCAGCGCCAGCGTCTTGAACTGCAGCTCGGGCTCGCGGCGCAGCTCGAAGCCGCAGCCGGCGAGGGCCGTCAGACCGAGGAGGAGGGCGCGGCGCTGCATCGCGTTAAACCACGATGTTGACGAGGCGGCCCGGCACGATGACGACCTTCTTCGGCGCCTTGCCTTCGCTGAACTTGGCGAACTCGGGGTTGGCCAGTGCGGCGGCCTCGATGGCGGCCTTGTCGGCACCGGCCGGCACCTTGACCGAGCCGCGCAGCTTGCCGTTGACTTGCAGCATCAGCTCGATCTCGTCCTGCACCAGCGCAGCCTCGTCGACCGTGGGCCAGGGCGCGTCGAGCAGGTCGCCCAGTTCGGCGGCGAAGCCCAGGTCTTGCCACAGCGTGTGGCTGATGTGCGGCGTGGCCGGGTAGAGCACGCGCAGCAGCACCGAGAAGCCGTCACGCACCGCCGCAGCCTGGCCTTCGGCCTTGAAGCCTTCCAGCGCGTTCAGCAGCTTCATCGCGCCGGAGACGACGGTGTTGTACTGCATGCGCTCGTAGTCGTAGCTGACCTGCTTGAGCACGTTGTGCACCTCGCGGCGCAGCGCCTTGCCGTCACCGCTCAGCGCGGCGAAGTCGCTGCCGCCGGTCTTGATGGCGTCGGCATTGCGCGCACCGAAGTTCCACACGCGCTTCAGGAAGCGGTGCGCGCCTTCCACGGCCGCGTCGTTCCACTCCAGCGTCTGCTCCGGCGGGCTCGCGAACATGACGAACAGGCGGGCCGTGTCGGCGCCGTACTGGTCGATCAGCGCCTGCGGGTCCACGCCGTTGTTCTTGGACTTGGACATGGTCGTCATCTCGTACTCGAGCGGCGTGCCGTCCTTCTTCAGCGTGGCGCCGAGGATGCCGCCCTTGTCGTCGTGGATGACGTCGATCTCGTGGTCCCAGTAGTAGTCCTTGCCGCCGCCCTCGGGCTTGTGGAAGAACGCACCCTTGAGCACCATGCCCTGCGTCAGCAGCTTCTCGAACGGCTCGCTGACCGTGACCAGCTTCAGGTCGCGCATGACCTTGGTCCAGAAGCGCGCGTACAGCAGGTGCAGGATGGCGTGCTCGATGCCGCCGATGTACTGGTTCATCGGCATCCAGTACTTCGTGCCGTCCGCGACCATGGCCTGGTCGTTGGTCGGGTCGCAATAGCGCATGAAGTACCACGACGAGTCCACGAATGTGTCCATCGTGTCCGTCTCGCGGCGCGCCGGCTTGCCGCACTTCGGGCAGCCCACGTTCAGGAAGCCGGCGTGCTTGTTCAGCGGGTTGCCGCTGCCGTCGGGGATCAGGTCCTCGGGCAGCACGACCGGCAGGTCCTTCTCGGGCACCGGCACCACGCCGCAATCGTCGCAGTGGATGATGGGGATGGGCGTGCCCCAGTAGCGCTGGCGGCTGATGCCCCAGTCGCGCAGGCGCCAGGTGGTCTTCTTCTCGCCGATGCCTTGAGCGGCCAGCAGCTCAGCGACCTTGTTGACGGCGTCGACATGCGACAGGCCGTTCAGCACGCCCGATTCGATGCAGCGGCCTCGTGTCTTGTCGCCGTACCACTCGGCCCAGCGCTTGTCGTCGTAGGCCTGGCCGTCGATATCGACGACCTGTTTGATCGGCAGACCGTACTTGTTCGCGAACGCGAAGTCGCGCTCGTCGTGCGCCGGCACGCCCATGACGGCGCCGTCGCCATAGCTCATCAGCACGTAGTTGCCGACCCAGACCTCGACCTGCGCGCCCGTGATCGGGTGCGTGACGAACAGGCCCGTGGGCACGCCCTTCTTGTCCTGCGTGGCCAGCTCGGCCTCGGTCGTGCCGCCGGCCTTGCATTCCTCGATGAACGCAGCCACCTCGGGCTTGGTCTTGGCCGCGATGGTGGCCAGCGGGTGTTCCGGCGCCACGGCGCAGAAGGTCACACCCATGATGGTGTCGGCGCGGGTCGTGAACACCCACAGGCGCCCACCGCCGCCTTCGATCGTGTGCGGGAACGCGAAGCGCACGCCCTGGCTCTTGCCGATCCAGTTCTCCTGCATCAGCCGCACGCGCTCGGGCCAGCCGCTGAGGTAGTTGGGGTCTTCCGGGTTGGCGACCGCCGACAGCAGCTCCTCGGCGTACTGCGTGATCTTCAGGTAGTAGCCGGGGATCTCGCGCTTCTCGACCAGCGCGCCCGAGCGCCAGCCGCGGCCGTCGATGACCTGCTCGTTGGCCAGCACGGTCTGGTCCACCGGGTCCCAGTTGACGACCTGCGTGCGGCGCTCGGCGATGCCGGCCTCCAGCATCTTCAGGAACAGCCACTGGTTCCACTTGTAGTAGCTGGGCTGACAGGTCGCGACCTCGCGGCTCCAGTCGATGGCCAGGCCCATGGCCTGCATCTGGCCCTTCATGTAGGCGATGTTGGAGTACGTCCACTGCGCGGGCGGCACCTTGCCCTTCATCGCGGCGTTCTCGGCCGGCAGGCCGAAGGCGTCCCAGCCCATGGGCATGAGGACGTTGTAGCCCTTCATGCGCAGCTGGCGGGCCAGCATGTCGTTGATCGTGTAGTTGCGCACATGGCCCATGTGCAGCTTGCCGCTGGGGTAGGGCAGCATGGAGCAGGCGTAGAAGTGCGGCTTGCTCGCGTCCTCGGTCACGCGGTAGGCGTCGCGCTCCGTCCAATAGGCGCGGGCGGCGGCTTCGATCTCGTTCGGTTGGTAGCTGGGCGCTTCGGTCTTGGCGTTCATGCGCCAAATTGTAGGTGGCCCCTCTCGGCCAACCCTTCGGTCACGGGGCTGAAGCGGCCGCCTGCGCGACGAAGGCGATGCGGTTCAGCCCGGCGGCCTGCACCCAGCCGATCAGCTCGGCCACCTGCCCATAGGGCACGGCGCGGTCGGCGCGCAGTTGCACTTCCAGCTGCGTGTTCGCACGGCCCAGCTCGGAGATGCGCTGCTGGAAGGCCGGCGCGTCGAGTTCGTCCTTGTCCAGGTGCAGCTTGCCGTCCGGCGTGATGGCCACGGCGATGAAGGCCGGCGTCTCGCTCGGCGTGGCGGCCTCGCTCTTCGGCAGGTCCAGCCGCAGCGACGCGGTCATCAGCGGCGCGCTGATCATGAAGATGACCAGCAGCACCAGCATGACGTCGATCAGCGGCGTCATGTTGATGTCGCTCATGGGGCGCGAGCCCTCGGGCTTTTCGAGCCGGCCGAAAGCCATCAACGCCGCCCGGCCGCCCGCAGGCGCTGATGCGCCCCCTCGGGGGGGCGTGATCGAAGCTCGCGTGCGGGCTTCATGGCTTCAGTCGTGATCCAGCAGCTCGCGCAGGTCGTGCGCAAAGCCTTCGAGGTCGGCCTCGCAGGCCGCCACCATCTTGCCGAAGACGTTGTAGGCCAGCACGGCGGGAATGGCGACCGCCAGCCCGGCCGCCGTCATGATCAGCGCCTCTCCGACCGGGCCGGAGATCTTCTCGATCGTGATGTTGCCCGCCGCGGAGATGCTGACCAGCGCGTGATAGATGCCCCAGACCGTGCCGAACAGGCCGACGAAGGGCGCCGTGGCGCCGACCGAGGCCAGCAGCACCTGGCCGAATTGCAGCCGGGCCAACACGGCGTGCAGCGCATCGCGCAGGCGGCGCGTCAGGCGGGATTCGCGCCTGCCCGCAGCATCCAGCGTGGCCGCACGGGTTTCGGCGGTGGCAGCGTCGAGCAGCGGCAGCAGCAGCTGCTCGGTGTCGAAGTTCTGCAGCGCATCACGCCCTTCGCTCACGCCGGCCGCGGCCCAGAAGGCTGGCACCGCGCGCACGAGGCCGCGGCGCGCGCGGCGCAGCAGCCAGGTCTTCCAGAGAATCAGCGCCCAGCCACTGACCGACATGGCCAGCAGCAGCAGGGCCACGGCGCGGCCTATGAGATCGCTCTGAGCCCAGAACGCCGTGAACATGTCAGTTATTCCTGGCGCAGCGCGCCAGGCGCGACGCATGAAAGTGTTTTCGGGCCGAGCGCCGGGCCGCCCCAAGCCGGCCCGGTGGGCGATGTGCTTGCGGCTCAATGCCGCAAGCATCGCCGTCCCCTTGGGGGCCGAGGCCGGACACGGCGAGTCCTGAGGACTCGTCGTGCCTGCCGAGGGGCAGCCGCTCTGCCGGCTGCGTGGTCTGCAAGACCGACTGGGCTTGCCGGCGTTCAGCCGGGGCGAGACCGGGCGAGGGGTTCACGTTAATTTCAGCGGGCGAAGCCCAGCACGTCGTTCATGCCGAACAGGCCGACGCGTTGACCGGCCAGGAAGCGCGCGGCGCGCAGGCTGCCCTGGGCGTAGATCGTGCGGTTGCTGGCCTTGTGGCTGATCTCGATGCGCTCGCCCATGCCGGCGAACAGCACGGTGTGGTCGCCGATGATGTCGCCGCCACGCACGGTGGCGAAGCCGATGGTGGACGGGTCGCGCACGCCGGTCACGCCTTCGCGGCCGTAGACGGCGCAGGCCTTGAGGTCGCGGCCCAGCGCGTCGGCCACCACCTGGCCCATTTGCAGCGCGGTGCCGCTGGGCGCGTCGACCTTCATGCGGTGGTGAGCCTCGACGATCTCGATGTCGAAGCCCTCGTTCATCGCACGGGCCGCCAGATCCAGCAGCTTGAGCACGACGTTCACGCCCACGCTCATGTTGGGCGCGAAGACGACAGCCGTGCGCTCGGCGAAGCGGGCGATCTCGGCCTTCTGGGTTTCGTCGAAGCCCGTCGTGCCGATGACGGCCTTGACGCCGAGATCGGCGCAGACGGCCAGGTGGGCCAGCGTGGCCTCGGGGCGCGTGAAGTCGATCATCACGTCGGCGCCGGCCAGGCCTGCGCGCACGTCGTCACCCTTGTCCAGCGCGATGTGCAGCGCGCAGTCGTCGGCCGCCTGTACGGCCTCAATCAGCATCTTGCCCATGCGCCCGGAGGCGCCCATGACGGCGATCTTCAGCATCACGAGCCTGCCTTTGCGGGTGCGGCGTCCAGCGGCGGGTAGGTGCGGCCAGGCGCGGGGCCTTCGGCGGCGGCGGTCGGCGCCGCATCGGCGCTGCGCTTTGGCGGCGGCAGGGCCGTGCGCTCCGCTTCGGTCAGCTCCAGCTTGGGCTGCTTGCGGTTGGGCTTGAAGGTGTTCACGGCCGCGACGAACTCGTTCTCGGTCGGCAGATCGTCTGGCACCGTGAGCGTCTTCAGCCGGTCACCGTCGAATTCCGCGATGACGAGCCGCTTCTGCGGCGTGGCACCCTGGCGGTTGATGGTGAACGGGTAGTCCCAGCGCGACTCGTGGAAGATGTCGGTCAGCAGCGGCGAGCCGAGCAGGTCGCGCACCTGGGCCTTGTTCATGCCGGGCTTCACGCGGGCGACCATCTCCTTGGTCAGCACATTGCCCTGCACCACCTCGACGCGATAGGGCGTCACGAGGCCCAGCACCTTGTCGCCGGTGACCGAGGGCAACTGGGCCCAGTTGGGGAGATAAGAACAGCCGCCGAGCAACGCAAGCAGCGGGAGAGAGGCAAGCAAGGGGCGCATCGGGCAGCAGCTGGTGGGGCAGAAAGCACCGGCCGAAGGCTCGGCTGGCTATGATCGCGCGGATTCTAGCGGTGCGCCCTTCGGCGCTCCGGTCCTTTGCGCCATGCCTTCCTCCGCCAAGACACAGACCAGCGACATCAAGAACAGCGGCCTCAAGGCGACGCTGCCGCGCATCAAGATCCTCGAGATCTTCCAGCGCTCGGCGCAGCGACACATGACGGCAGAAGATGTTTACAAGGCTTTGCTGGGCGAGGGCGCCGACATCGGCCTGGCGACCGTCTACCGTGTGCTGCAGCAGTTCGAGCAGGCGGGCCTGCTGAGCCGCAACCACTTCGAGACCGGCAAGGCCGTCTACGAGCTCAATGAGGGCCACCACCACGACCACCTGGTGTGTCTGAACTGCGGCAAGGTCGAGGAATTCTTCGACAAGGGGATCGAGGAGCGCCAGCACGCCATCGCGGGCGAGCGCGGCTTCCAGCTCCAGGAACACTCGCTGGCGCTCTACGCCACCTGCGTCAAGAAGGACTGCCCCAACCGCAGCTGAGCCGGCGGCGGCGCGCTACGAGCGGCGCTCAGCCCTCGATCGAGCCGCTGTCGATGGCGCGCTGGTGGCGCTCGACGAATTCCTTGTAGGTGTCGATACCGCGCAGCTGCAGGATGGTGTTGCGCACGGCGGCCTCCACCAGCACGGCGAGGTTGCGGCCGGCGTCCACGGCGATGACGACCTTGCGCACCGTCATGCCCAGCACGTCCTCGTGCAGCGGCTCGTAGGGCAGGCGTTCGAAGTCGCGCTCCATCGTCTCCTTGCGCACCAGGTGCACGATGAGCTTGAGGCGCATCTTGCGGCGCACGGCCGTCTCGCCAAAGATGGCCTTGATGTCCAGCAGCCCGATGCCGCGCACTTCCAGCAGGTTGAGCAGCAGATCGGGGCAGCGGCCTTCGATGGCGGTCTGCGCGATGCGGAAGAAATCCACCGCGTCGTCGGCGACCAGGCCGTGGCCGCGCGAGATGAGTTCCAGCCCCAGTTCGCTCTTGCCCAGGCCCGACTCGCCCGTCAACAGCACGCCCAGGCCGAGGATGTCCATGAACACGCCGTGGCGCGTCGTGCGGTTGGCGAACAGTTGCGACAGGTAGCCGCGCACCAGGTCGATCACATGGCCGGCGGACTCCTTCGTGCGGAACAGCGGAATCTCCGCGCGATCGCACATCGCGACCAGGCGCGGCGGCGCCACCGCGTCGTCGGCAATGATGATGACCGGCGGCTCCAGCGTGACGATGCGGGAGATGCGCCGGTCCTGGACTTCCGTGCTCTCCTGGCTGAGGTAGGCCACCTCGCGCCGGCCAACGATCTGCACCCGGTACGGGTGGATGTAATTCAGATAACCCACCAGATCGGCCGCGCTCTGCGCGTCGCGGACCGCCGCTTCGTCGAAACGGCGTTCCGGATGCGCGTGCCCGGCGATCCACTCCCAGCGGAGCGCTTCGCGGTGCTCTTCAAACAGCCGCTCGGCGCTGATCGAGGTTGGTTTCAATTGAGGCCAGGGTTTGTACGAAGCGCGTATCGGCGGGGTTAGGCGACCGATTTCAAAGGTTCCCAAGCCGAAATCAGCTTGTGGAGCGTGGCTGCCTCTGCCTCGGTCTTGAGTTGCTCGCGCAGATCCCGGTCGGACAGCATTTCGGCGATTTCGGACAGGATTTCCAGATGCCGCTGGGTGGCCGCTTCGGGCACCAGCAGGAAGATCAGCAGGCCCACGGGCTCGTCGTCCGGCGCGTCGAACGCGATGGCTTGCTGCAGCCGCAGCACGGCGGCGAGCGGGTTCTTCAGGCCCTTGACGCGGCCGTGTGGGATCGCCACGCCATGGCCCAGGCCCGTGGACCCCAACCGCTCCCGGGCGAACAGGTTGTCGGTGACCAGCGCACGGGCCATCTGGTGATGGTTTTCGAACAGCAGGCCGGCGTGTTCAAAGGCGCGCTTTTTGCTGGACGCATCCACATGCACCAACACGTTGTCGGCGGGCAGGATGGCGGCGAGACGGTTCATGGCTGGGGGCCGAATGTCGGGGGCGCCGGTGGGCGCGGCCTAAAACGGACGGTGGGTCGATCAGAGTGGCAGATTATGGAACTGCGGACCGATTTGGGGTGGCCGCCAGGTTCTCTCGGTGTGGAAAACGCCGCCGGCGACCCCCGAATGCGTGTTTTTGCGGCACTGCAGCAACAACCGATTGCGGCTAGTTGGCCTGGATTGCACATCGCAAAAAAAGGCGGCCCGCAGGCCGCCCTGTTTTGATGCCTCGCCGTTCAGCGGGCCGGAACCTCGAGGCGTTTGGCCGAGGCGTGGTGATGGTCTTGCACCTTGTCCTTGTGCCGGCAGACCTGGCGGTCGAGCTTGTCCATCAGTTGATCAATGGCGGCGTAAAGGTCTTCATGTGACTGTTCGACAAAGATGTCGCGGCCCTTCACGTGCAGGGTCACTTCCGCGCGCTGGCGGCGTTCCTTCTCCTTTTGCTTTTCCACGGTCAGCAGGACGTTGATGTCCACGACTTGGTCAAAGTGGCGAGTGACACGGTCCAGCTTGGTCATGACGTACTCACGCAAGGCTGGCGTGACTTCGAGGTGATGGCCACTGATCGTCAGATTCATAGAGCCTCCTTTCAGAGGATGGGGTCGAAAAACAGAACCAGAAAAACCGGATAGCGGGGAAGGAGGAGGGTGTTTACAGGTAGCGGAGGTGGGTGGGAGTGAGGAAATTGACGAGTCCAGTTTGCGCGCGAAGCCGCGGCATGACAAGGGGATGACACTGAGCTTTTGCCGTAGGTCAGGTCTCCTTTGCGCGCCTTCTTTCACGACTTGCGCCGGTGCAATAATCCGCGGCTATTTGCCCCATGGAGCCCTTCTTGGACAGCAGTCACCCTCGGTGACCGTCCACTCCCGCCGCGTGCGCTGAACCCGCGCGCCCCGCCCGGAGTGAGACGGTCGAACTGAATCCCGCCACCCCGGACGGCGCGTCGCGTCGTCCCCTACCAGCGCCGCTGGAGACGATGCATGCTGAATGTGTTCACGCTGGACAATGGCCGCCTGAAGGGCGGGTTGTTCCAGGAAGAAATTGAAACCGCCGAGGACCTGGCGCAGTCGCGCCCCATCTGGGTCGACCTGGAAAGCCCCAGCGCCGAGGAAAAGGGCTGGATCCGCGATCGCTTCGGCCTGTCCATTCCCGAGGACATCGTCGGCGAAGACCTGGAAGAGTCGGCGCGCTTCTACGAGGAAGACAACGGCGAGCTGCATATCCGCTCCGACTTCCTGATCGAAGGCGACGACGGCCAGGACGGCAAGCCCGCCCGCAACGTGCGGGTGGCGTTCATCCTCTTCAACAACGTGCTGTTCTCGATCCACAACGAGGACTTGCCGGTGTTCCGCCTGCTGCGGCTGCGGGCGCGGCGCATCCCGGCGCTGATCGAGGACGCCAAGGACGTGCTGCTCAAGCTCTACGACGCCGATGCCGAGTACTCGGCCGACGTGTTGGAGGGCATCTACGACAAGCTGGAGGCGGTGAGCGCCCGGGTGTTGAAGAGCGACGTGACCGACGCCGAGGCGGGCGAGGTGCTGGGCTCCATCGCGCGCGAGGAAGACTTGAACGGCCGCATCCGCCGCAACGTCATGGACACGCGCCGCGCGGTCAGTTTCATGATGCGCAGCCGCATGCTCAACGCCGAGCAGTTCGAGGAATCGCGCCAGATCCTGCGCGACATCGACTCGCTGGACTCGCACACCGCCTTCCTGTTCGACAAGATCAACTTCCTGATGGACGCCACGGTCGGCTTCATCAACATCAACCAGAACAAGATCATCAAGATCTTCTCGGTTGCCAGCGTGGCGCTGCTGCCGCCGACGCTGATCGCGTCCATCTACGGCATGAACTTCAAGAACATGCCGGAACTGGAGCAGACCTGGGGCTATCCGTTTGCGCTGGTGCTGATGCTGCTGTCGGTGGCGGCGCCCTTCATCTACTTCCGGCGCAAGGGCTGGTTGAAGTAGCCCACCCCCTACCGGCTGCGCCGGCCCCCTCAAGGGGGCACTGCCAGTGGCCTAGCAAAGCCAGATCCACGGCAGTCGCTTGGCAAAGCACTACGTAAAGACAAAAGGGCCCGTGCCGCGCGACACGGGCCCTGTTTGTAAAAGCGGCCGCAGAACGCCTCGAAGCCAACGAGGGAGGGAGGGAGGAGGAGGAGAACGGCTCCGAGATTGCTGCTCTGTCCAGAGAGGTTGAGCGGCCAAAATTCCGTGGTGGGGTCTCCTCCTTGTCGCGCAGTGCTCGTTTTTTTGCCTGTGTAGCCGCTCCAGCGGCGCGCAGGTCAAACTTATGTGCTGCTGTACCGAATTCAAGCGACGATTGTTGCGGTGCACTTCTTGGGTGCCGAAGGCGGCGAGCCCGGTGCGGTCACGTTTTCAAACAGTGCCGGCGCGCGAAATTTGGCAGCGCGTGGGGTGGTCATGGCGGTTCGTGGCCCGCAGTGCCGCCGAACTTTTAGAATCCGCCCTCTAAACGAGGATCCGACATGCTTTACCCCGAACTGTTCAAGCAACTCGAAGCGGTGCGCTGGAACATGGACAGCGACATCCCCTGGGACAAGTTCGATGCCAGCCTGCTGACCGACGAGCAGGCGCAGACCATCAAGATGAACGCCATCACCGAGTGGTCGGCGCTGCCGGCCACCGAAATGTTCCTGCGCGACAACCGCGAGGACAGCGACTTCTCCGCGTTCATGTCGGTGTGGTTCTTCGAGGAGCAAAAGCACAGCCTCGTGTTGATGGAATACCTGCGGCGCTTCCGCCCCGATCTGGTCCCCACGGAGGAAGAACTGCACGAAGTGCGCTTCGATTTCGACCCGGCGCCGGCCCTCGAGACGCTGATGCTGCACTTCTGCGGCGAAATTCGCCTGAATCACTGGTACCGCCGGGCCGCCGAGTGGCACACCGAGCCGGTCATCAAGGCCATCTACGAAACGCTGTCGCGCGACGAAGCCCGCCATGGCGGCGCCTACCTGCGCTACATGAAGCGCGCGATGACCAAGTTCGGCGACGAGGCGCGCGCGGCCTTCGCCAAGGTCGGCGTGCTGATGGCCTCGGCCCGCCGCACGGCCCAGGCGCTGCATCCCACCAACCTGCACGTCAACGCCAAGCTGTTCCCGCGTGACACCATCCAGAGCCGCCTGCCCGACCCCGAGTGGCTGGAGCGCTGGCTGGACAAGCAGATCCAGTTCGACAGCGTGTGGGAGAACAAGGTCGTCGAGCGCATCCTGCACAACATGAGCCTGCTGATGGACCGCAGCTTTGCGACCGTCCAGGAACTGAACCGCTTCCGCAAGGAAATGGCTGCGCGCATCGTGCCGCCCGCGGGCGAAGGGCTGGCCGGCGCCTCGGCCTGACGGCGGGCTGCGCGTCAGCCGACGAAGACCGGGGCCTAGGCCCCGGTTTTTTTGTGCCCATGACCGCCGGCTTAGCCGCCGCGCGCCCGCTTCATGACGACCAGCGCGAAGCCTGCGGCGGCCACGGCGACCCAACCTATGAACTGCGGCGAAGCCAGATCTGCCAGCGCCTGGCCCAGGTCCTGCAGTGCCCAGGTCCACAGGTTGGTGTCCGAGTGCAGCGCGTCGATCAGCCCGTGGCCGCTGTAGACCAGGGTGTGGTTGATGTAGCGGTTGTGGTCGGCGAGCAATTGCAGCGGCCAGTCGATGTCATAGGCCTTGTGCAGCACCGTCACCGCCACGGCGCCGCCGACGAGCACCACCGGCACCCCCAGGCGCTTGAGCCAGGCCGACGCCGCCATCAGAACGAAGATCAGCGGCGCGAGCCACAGCGTCAGCAACGCCGTGCCAACCAAGCCGCGCAGCAGCAGCGGCAGCGCCGCGCCGATGACCTCGCCCCAGTGCACCGCCAGCACCGCCGAGAGATCGCTCTTGCTGGCCAGCACCCCCATCGCGATCGGCAGGCCGAACACCGCACCGACGACGGCGCCGCCCACGGGCGCCAGCCAGGCGTGGGCCAGCACCGTGGCGGCCACGCTCTCGCTCGGCCGACCGGGCAGCGACAGCCAGAACTCGATGGAGCGGTCCTGCGTGTCACGGCGCGCTAGCCCGGGCAGCTGGAACAGCGCCACCAGCAGGCAGATGACGTAGATCACGCAGGCGCTCACCAGCAGCACGGCCAGCGCGATCAGCTCTGCCCGCGCGTCCGGCAGGCCCTGCAGGCCGAACGGCAGCATGGCCAGGAACAACAGCGGCGGCGCGAACGCCGCGATCAGCCAGCCGCGCTTGTGCTGCATCCACTCGCGCAGCACCAAGGTAGGAATGTGGGTGTTCATGGGCGTCTCCTTCAGGCCTGCTTCTGGTTCAGCGCCGGGTTGCGGGTCAGCGCCATGAAAAGGTCGACGAGGCTGGGCCGCACACGCTCGCCCAGGCTCGTCACGTGCTCGGGTGGCGTGCCGTCGAACAACGACGTCGTGCGCCCCTGGTCGCGGTAGCGCAGCAGCGGGTGCGCGGCCGCCATCGCCTCGGCAGCGGCCGGGTCGTGGTTCAGCGCCACGAAGCGGCGGTCGATGTCTTCCAGGCTGATGGCCAGCGCCACCCGGCCTTCGTCCAGCATGATCACGTCGGACAGCAGCGCCTCCACCTCCTCCACCTGATGCGTCGAGATCAGCACACTGCGCTCGCCGTCGCACCACTCGTCGATGAGCATCTCGTAGAAGCCCTTGCGGGAGATCACGTCCAGCCCCAGCGTCGGCTCGTCCAGGATCATCAACCGCGCGTCGACGGCCGCGATCAGCGCCAGGTGCGTCTGCGCCACCATGCCCTTGGACAGCCGCTTGATCTTGTCCGACTCCTGCACGCTCGTGCGCTTGAGCAGTGCGCGCGCCCGCTCCGCCGAGAACTTCGGCTGCAGCCGCCCCATCAGCGTGATCAGCTCGTGCACGCAGGCCCAGCGCGGCAGCACGGCCACGTCGGGGATGTAGCTCAAGTCCGTCAGCAACTGCTGGCGCTGCGTGCTGGGCGCCATGCCCAGCACGCGCAGATCACCCTGCACCGGCTGCAGCCCCACGAGCGCCTTCATCAGCGACGTCTTGCCCGCGCCGTTGTGGCCTAACAGACCCACCACGCGGCCCTTGGGCACCGTGATCGAGACATCGCGCAGCGCCGTCTTCTTGCCGTAATTCAGCGAGACGTTCCTGGCTTCAATGAGATGGTTCATGTCGACTCCCAGTTCAGATCCTTGGCGGCCAGGCCCAGTCGCTTGAGCTTGGCGCGCAGCACAGGCCAGTCCTTTTGCAGAAAGCGTTCCCGCTCCTGGCGCAGCAGCCGCTCACGGGCGCCAGCGGTCACGAACATCCCCAGGCCGCGCCGCGTCTCGATGAGCCCGTGGTCGGTGAGCGCCTGGAGCGCGCGCGTCACCGTCAGCGGGTTGATGACGTACTGGCTGGCGAGTGTGCGAACCGAGGGCAAGGCCTCGCCTTCCGGGGGGCTGCCGTCCAGCAGCTGCACGGCCAGTCGGTCGGCCAGCTGCTGGTAGATCGGCGCCTGGTCAGTCCAGGTGGGCGTCATGGTCGCTCCGGGTGTGTTGCTGATGTAGCACACCATATCGGGGCCGCCGGTTGGCGCCCAGCATCTGTCGACAGACTGCAGATTCGGGGGGATGGGCTGCCGGTTGTCTGTCGGTTCTCACTCAAGGTGGAACTTATTTCACTGCAGATGGAACTGTCCTCGCCGAGGCTTCTCCATCTTGGAGACGGCCTGAGGGGCTGCTAACGGACCCTCAGGCCGCATGGGGATCTCCGCTTATCGGGGGTACGGCGGATTGGGTGGCAGTCTCGTATCCCACGGACTGCTGTCGGCGACGCTCGCGTTGTTTTTTGCCGAGACGCATCACGCTTGAGCGCCACGACATGAAGCGTCAAAACGAGGCAGGCTCCGCCCGGCGTTTGCGAGCGCCCTTGTGCATCGTCACGGGCGTCGCTTTGAGCACGCGGTCGACCATCGCAGCGAGGAAACGTCCTGGGTCGAGTTCATCGGGAGTCGCGTCGAGCCGGATCTTGACCTTGGGCAGCTTGGCGATGGATTTCTCTAGATCGCCATCGGCGGCTGGCACAACATCGTCCTGAGGCTCCACGCCTGGCTCTTCGGGGACGCCTTGCTCAGGCTCCTCGCCGTCGTCGATGACCGACGCACCGGAGTACTCCATCAGTACGAGCCCCGTCGCGTGATATGCGTCGTCTTCTTGTCCGAGCTTGATCAACAAGTCGAAGAGCCACTCGGCGGTGCCCGGTTCCTCCACTAGCGCGTTGGCGCTCAGGCCGAACACGAATCCGAGTGCCGCTTGGGGATGCCGCAGCCGTAGGTTCTTCGCGTCGCCGTAGGACTCCTCGACGCGGTTCGGCGCGTTCTTACCGAATGAGGAGTCCATGCGCTTGGTCGAGATCAACAGCTCGGGCCCGGTCGACCAGTCTGTGATGATCACGTCGACCTGTTTCAGGTAGTTCTTGCCCAGGATCTTTGCGCTCGCAGAGGTCACGCCGGTAATTGCGCCCTCCTTCTTCAGCAGTTTCTTGACTGCCGTCGCATCCTCTCTCGGTAGGGCCTTCAGCAGGTTGGCCACAGAAGCTGGAAGGATGCGCGGATGTTCCGGGCGCGGCCAAGTCTGGTCTGGGCCGAAGCCCGCTCGCCGCAACTCGTAGCTGAGCCAAACGTCGAGAGCCAGCGCCGGCACGCCGGACTGGGTATTTGCCTTGAGGGACAGCGGCACGCCAAGGAGCAGACACAGCGTCCCGTAGTCGGGCTGGTATCGGCGCTTGCCGTCGGCAGCTATGACCCAAGGATTGGTGTGCTCGCCGTCCGGCGCAGCGATCTCAACAATGCGATCGAACAGGGCCCAGGCCTTGGCCTTCGCGGTCTTCTCAGTAGCCACTGCCGGACCTCATCTCTCTGCGGCTCGCTAGCAAATTGCGCGCAGCCCTCATCTGCCCAACCTGCTTGCTGGAGAGCGCTCGTCCATCGACCAGAAGAGCACGGTCGACCAGGTCTACCGCGCCCATTAAGTCACCCTTGGCCAACATCGCGCCGACTCCCTTCTTGACCGCACGCAGCGCTGACGCACGCGTGCGTACCAGTGAGAGCGAGGGCACGGCCCAGAGGTCGGCTTCTTTTGGCTCGAGCTTCAAGATGCCGCCGCCGTAGGCACGCCCCACCATCTCAGCGTGCATCAACGTCGCGGAGTTGATGCTTGCCAGCGAGAGAAGCTCGCAGCCGATCTCGCGATTGGCCTCGCGAAGGTACACGCCGTGTACGGAATTGAGGTGATACGCAGCGGCTTCGTTCGCGACGAGCCGAGGCGTGTCTGCATTCATGCACGTTAGAAGCAAATCGGCTGGGCTCACGAGCGGCACGCGATACCAGACCTTCCGAACGCGACATTTGTAAGCCAAGTCCACGCCCGTTCGGTGCCCGTCCTCGATGTAGGCTTCAGCCTCTTTCGAGGGCTTCTCGCGCGGGTAGAAAAGGCGCGTGGATTGGCCGTCCTTGCCCAGATTGGCGAGCAGCTCGGCTGACAGCGACAAGCCTCGCAAATGCGAGCTGCCTGGCGGCGACAGGGGCAGCAGCTCAGCAGCCTTGAGTCCAAGCTCTTTGGCGCGACAGGGAGAAACGGCGAAGTATTTGTTGTTGCCGGTGACGATTCCCAGCGTTGTGTCGCCCCACGACTCAAGCGGGGCAAAGTGGCCTGCGCGAGTCAGCGAGGACAAAGCGTCGAGAGCAGCCTTGTCCACCATGCTGCCGGTCCACTTGCCGGCGGGATCGACGGGCTTCCACGCCTGGCCCGCATCCAAGCTTGCCAGGCTCTCGGCATTTCTCGCCTGCCGGATCGTGGCGTGGCCTGCTGGCCCCTCACCGTAGCCTTCGGCAAGAAGAAGGACGACGTCGGCCTCCGCCTCTGGGAACACTCGTTGCGTGAACAGCACCAGCTCAACATTGCGGAAACGGTCGAACAGGAACTGCCGCACCGGCGCCGCGTAGTTCACCGACAGCAGCTCCGCCGGAAGCACGAGCCCCAAACGGCCCCCGTTCTTCAAAAAGAGAGCCGAGTGCACCGTGAAAGCGGCCCAACTCGAAGCGAGGCCTGTGAGGGCTACGCCGCCGCGTAGTGCGGCCTGCCTGGACTTCGAGCGAGCCTCGCCCGAAAAGCTCTGATAGCGAATGTAGGGTGGGTTGCCGATGACGGCGTCGTACACGGGGTCGGCCCCAACGTCGAAGAAGTCACTTTGTCTGACCCGCGCATTGCCTCCGGCCTCGCGCACCCTTTGGCGAGCGACCTTCGCGCTGTGAGCATGGATCTCGACGCCGTCGACGGCCGGCTCTTCGCCTTTTCCTCCGCGGAGCTTCGCGATCTGCGAGACAGCTGCGACCAAGAAGGCCGCGTCCCCGGCGGATGGCTCCAGCACGCGATCGTCGCCGGACCGAATTGCCCATCGCGCTACGAAACGTGTAATGGCGTCTGGGGTGAAAAAGGCACCGCGCTCCTTGCGGAGTTCGGGGGTGTCTTTCGGATGGATCAAAGGGTTCGCCACGAGGAAAAACATTCTAGAGGCGCGGGGCTGGGCAGTTCGGCCGGAGCCGCCACGCTATGGTCGCTTTCTGCCCAGAGCCCATGCCGAGTTTTTCAGCCCTTTTGCGGCAGCGAGCGCGTCCTGGGCTTGATTCGGTTGACGATGCGCTACATGTCAGCCGTCAAAAAGCGCTCTTAACCACGCCGCCGTCCACGCGCAGTGCGGCGCCGGTGGTGGCGGACGCCAGTGGACTTGCCACGTAGGCGACGAGCGAGGCCACCTCTTGCGGGGTGCCAAAACGCTTGATGAGAGAGGTCGGGCGCACCTTGTCGAAGAACTCGGATTCGACCTGCTCGAAGGTCTTGTCGTCGGCGCGGGCCATCTCCTGGACGAAGTCGCCGACGCCGCGCGACTTGGTCGGGCCGGGCAGCACGCTGTTGACGGTGATGCCCGTGCCGGCCACGGACTCCGCCAACCCACGGGACACGGCGAGCTGGGCGGTCTTGCTCACGCCGTAGTGAATCATCTCGGTGGGGATCTGCACGGCGCTCTCGCTGGAGATGAAGACGATGCGACCCCAGTTGGCGCGCTTCATCGCCGGCAGCACCAGGCGCGCCAGCCGCACGCCGCTGAGTACGTTGACGTCGAAGAACCGCATCCAGTCGCCGACCGCAAGGCGCCCGTCGTGTTTCCCCGGACCTTCAGCCCTCGTGGCTGAGGAAAAGTTCAGCTTGCTCGCTGCAGAAGGCCGGATGTTCAACGTCGTGTGACACGGGCCGCCCATGCTCCTGCCGCGCAGGCCGGCCCAGGCCGCCGGTTGGCAAGGGCAAGGTCAGCCCGCCGTCATCGATGGCCTGCGGCTGCGGCGGGTTGGAGTGCGGCAACGAGGTGATCGATCAGCGCGCGCACCTTGGGCGTGGTGTAACGCGCCGTGGAATAGAGCAGATAGGCCATGCCCTGGTAGTTGGTGTCGAAAGCCCAATCGACCAGCAACCTCACCACACGCCCTGCAGCCAGCGCGTCGCGCGCCACGAAATCCGGCACGCAGCCCACGCCCAGGCCGGCTTCGACCGCCGCCAGGCGCATCTCGCTGTGATTCAAGGTGTAGCGGCCAGCCACGGCCACCTCCACCTCGTCCTCGCCACGTACGAAGCGCCAGCGGCTGTCACGCTCTTGCTCGCCGATCGACAGGCAGCTGTGGGCGGTCAGGTCCTCGGGAATGTGAATGGGCTCGTTCGCCGCCAGATAGGCCGGACTGGCCAGCACCAGTTGACGCACGGGCATCAACGAGCGCGCCACCATGCCCTGCGGCGGGTCGTCGGTCAGGCGGATCACGAGATCGAAACCTTCTCGCAAAGGATCCACCGGTCGGTCAGCCACCAGCAGATGCACATCCACCTCAGGATACTTTTGCAGGAATGAAAGCACGTGCGGCTGCAGCACATGGCGGGACAGCGCCTTGGGGGCGCTGACGCGGATCAGCCCATTGGGCTTGCCCATATGTCCTTCGGCCACCCGCATGCTGGCCTGTGCGGCGGCCACCAGTTCGCGCCCGCGCTCCAGCACCTGCATGCCGGCCTCGGTCAGGCGCAACTGCCGGGTCGTGCGTTGCATGAGAGAGATGCCCATGGCCTTTTCCAGGCGCGCGACCTGGCGGCTGATGGCGGACGGCGTCAGCCCATGCCGCCGCGCAGCCGCCGAAAAACTACCGGACTCGGCCACACGGACGAACGCCACCAACTCGTGCAGCACCTCCAGGAAGTCTTCTGTTCTCGCCATGCACAGCTCCTGTTCTGGCGCCGAGTCTATTCACCGCAGGGGGTGGAACAAACAATGGGCAAGCCAACAGCATTCAGGAGGAATTGGCATGCCAACGCGCCGGATTCGCAGCGCCGAAGCGCTCGACGCGATGCAAGGTCAGGTCGATCATGTGCTGACGCCATTCAGTGGTGGCGTTGATGGCAGCTCAGTACTGGAACAGCCGCCGGCATCCGTATCGAATCCTGGCCAGCCGGCCTGTCGGGACGTTCTGGTGATCGCATTCACCAGGGTGAACGCATGAGCCCGTTATCCATCGCCGCAGGTGCGAAGGGCTTGCTCAGTGCGGGCAGACGGTCGCGGCCCCTGCTCGGGCTGGTCGAATGCTTGTTGCTACTGGTGGCAGTGATCTGGGGCGGCAGCTACAGCGCCGCCAAGCTGGCCACTGGGCAGATGCCCGTGCTGCAGTTCCTGGTGCTGCGTTTCGGCCTGACGTTTGTGATCCTGCTGCCCGCGCTGCGCGGACTGTCGGTGGCGTCATGGCCGGCTGCGCTGGCAGGGGCTTCGACGCTGGGCATCGTGCTGCTGGCCGTGTTCGTCTGCGAGACCTTCGGCGTGTCGTTCACCACCGCGTCCAACGCGGCATTCCTGATCAGCCTGTGCGTGGCCTTTACCCCGTTGTGCGAGTGGTGGCTGCTCCGCACCCGGCCTACCCGCACGGTGCTGGTGGCCGCGGCCCTGTCCTTGTTGGGCGCCGGTCTGCTGGCGTTCCAGCACGGCGGGGCGACCAGCCTGGCTTGGGGCGACCTCCTGATGGTGCTGGCGGCCTTGCTTCGTGGCGTCATGGTCTGCCTGACGCGTCGCCTGGGCCAACGGCATGGACTGCCCGCGCTCACGGTGACGGCGGTGCAGATGGGCGTGATGGCGCTGGGTTCGGCGCTGCTGATGCTGGCCGTGCACGGCCCCGTGTGGCCACCGCTGCCCCGCAGTGCGCCGTTCTGGTTGGCCATGGCCTTCCTGGTGCTGTTCTGCACGTTGTTCGCGTTCTTCGTGCAGAACTACGCGGCATCGCGCACCAGCCCTTCACGTGTGGCCTTGCTCATGGGCAGTGAGCCGATGTGGGGTGCGCTGATCGCGGTCTTGTGGCTGGGCGAGCAGATGGCGGTGCAGGGCTGGATCGGCGGCCTGCTGATCGTGGTGTCGGCGTGGTGGGTGGCCCGGCCTGAACGACGAAAAGGCGCTTGAGCTGAACACCGAGACGCCGCCAGCGGCGCCTGCATGGCAGCAACTGCCGCAGCTCAGCGCAGGCCGGCCGTTGCCGCGCGGTTGGATGGACTGCGGGCGCTCTGACGACGCGCGCGCCGCCGCGATGGCGTGCCGAGTTCACCTGCCTCATGAAGTGGCAGCGGAAGCAAGTGCCTTGTAAATCAAGGGGTTGCAGTCTTTCCACCCGCACTGCCAACAGATTTGTCCACAACGGATGGGGATGGCTGAGGCGAGCCGGCCGAGGGGCGGCGCGCCGAACGATTTGCGGGTTGCGGGTGGAAAAACCTGCCGGAATAGGCCCGTGGCTGAGCAAGGCGAGGCCGCGCGATGAGCCGTGGCGGCTGGCTGCCTCATGAAGTGGCAGGCGAACCTGGCGCCTTGCAAATCAACGGGTTGCAAGCTCTCCTACCGCGCTACCAACAGAGTTGTCCACAACGGCTGGGGATGGTTGTGGCGAGCCGCCCCTGCCGAGCGGCAACACCCGCACGGTGGCGGGCGCGGCATGGCCGGCTTCAGGGGGCGGCGGCGAAGCGACGTTGTCGTGTCGCCAAACCGTCATGCGTTTGGCGCGGGTCTTGCGTACGCTTGCCGGCATGGGCATCACGCACACCGTTGCCGGCGAACGCTTCCATTTCGCTGACTTGCGCACCTTGCTCGCCAAGGCCAGCCCGCGGCGGTCGGGCGACGAGCTGGCCGGCGTGGCGGCGGCCCATGCGCGTGAGCGCGTTGCGGCGCAGTTGGCGCTGGCCGACCTGCCGCTGAAGGCGTTTCTGCAGGAATCGGTCGTGCCCTATGAAGACGATGAGGTGACCCGGCTGATCGTCGACACGCACGACGCCGGCGCCTTCGCGGCCATCGGGCACCTCACCGTGGGGGCGCTGCGCGACGCCTTGCTGGCCGGTGCGGTGGACCCGGCCGCCATCGCGTCGGGCCTGACGCCGGAGATGGCCGCCGCCGTCAGCAAGCTGTGCCGCTTGCAGGACCTGCTGCTGATCGCGCAGCGCTGCGAGGTGGTCACGCAGTTCCGCAGTACCGTGGGCCTGCGTGGGCGCCTCGCCACGCGGTTGCAGCCCAACCATCCCACCGACGACGAGGCCGGCATCGCTGCGAGCCTGCTCGACGGCCTGTTGATGGGCTCGGGTGATGCCGTCATCGGCATCAACCCGGCGACGGACAACCTGCCGCAGGTCATGCGCCTGTTGCAGATGCTGGACGCGGTCATCGCGCATCACGACATCCCCACGCAGAGCTGCGTGCTGACGCATGTGACGACGACGATCGAGGCCATGGCGCGCGGCGCGCCGGTGGACCTGGTGTTCCAGTCCATCGCAGGCACCGAGGGTGCGAACCGCGGCTTCGGCATCACGCTCGCGCTGCTGGACGAGGCGCGGCAGGCGGCCCTGTCGCTCCGCCGTGGCGGGCGGCATGTCATGTACTTCGAGACCGGCCAGGGCAGCGCGCTGTCCAGCGGCGCTCATCACGGCTGCGATCAGCAGACGCTGGAATGCCGCGCGTACGCGGTGGCGCGGCGCTTCGAGCCGCTGCTGGTCAACAGCGTCGTCGGCTTCATCGGGCCCGAGTATTTGTTCGACGGCAAGCAGATCCAGCGCGCGGGCCTGGAAGACCATTGCGCGGGCAAGCTGATGGGCCTGCCGATGGGCGTGGATGTGTGCTTCACCAACCATGCCGAGGCCGATGTCGACGATGTCGACAGCCTGCTGACGCTGCTGTGCACGGCGGGCTGCAACTACATCATGGGCGTGCCCGGCTCGGACGACATCATGCTTGGCTACCAGAGCACCAGCTTCCACGACGCGCTGGCCATGCGCCGCCTGCTGGGGCTGCGGCCCGCGCCGGAGTTCGAGGCCTGGCTCCAGCGCATGGGCGTGTTCGCGGCCGAGGCGCCGCAGCTGGCGGCCGGCGTGCCCGCGCGCTTCGCTCAGTTGCTGGAGCAGGCGTGAGCGTCGTCGAGCAACTCTGGTCGCGCCTGCGGGCCTACACCGCCGCGCGCATCGGCCTGGGCCGTGCCGGCGCGAGCGTGCCGACGGCGGCGCATCTGGCCTTTCAACAGGCGCATGCGGCCGCACGCGATGCCGTGCACCTGCCGCTGCAGGTCGACGAGTTGCTCGCCGGCCTGCGCGCGCTTGGCGAGGCGCCCTTGCAGGTGCACAGCCAGGCGGTGGACCGCGCCACCTACCTGCAGCGGCCGGACCTCGGCCGCCGCCTGGCCGCGCCGTCGGCTGCCGCCCTGGCGGCACAGCATGTGCCCGCGGCCGACCTGGCTTTCGTGTTGGCCGATGGCCTCTCGGCGCTGGCCCTGCAGCGCCAGGCCTTGCCCCTGTTCGCCTCGCTGCGTGAGCGGCTGTGCGCAGAGGGCGGCTGGACCTGGGCGCCACCGGTCATTGCCACGCAGGCCCGCGTGGCGCTGGGCGACGAAGTGGGTGCGCTGCTGAACGCACGCTGCGTCGTCGTGCTGATCGGCGAACGGCCGGGCCTGTCGGCCCCGGACAGCCTCGGGGTCTACTTCAGCTGGGCGCCGTGCGTGGGGCGGGTGGACGCCGAGCGCAACTGCATCTCCAACGTGCGCCCGCAGGGGCTGCCACCCGCCGCCGCGGCGGCCAAGCTGCACGGCCTGCTGGGCGAGGCCCGGCGCCGTCAGCTCAGCGGTGTGGCGTTGAAAGACGAGCAGGACGACCGAGCGGTCGCGGCCGCACCGGCGTCGGCCTTGATGCGGCTGCTGGGTGGCTGAGCGAGCGGTCCGCGCGGCCTCAGCCGACGGGCCATCACGCCGCACGCCACGCCGCTGCCTCCAGGCTGATCAGGAAGGGCTGACTGCGGCCTGCAACGCGAACAAGGCGTCGGCATCCTGCGTCTGCGCGTGTCCCACCACCTTGGTTCCCAAGGGAATGCGCCGCGCGCCCTTGTGCTCGACCATGTCCTGAAGCACGCGCACGCTGCCGAGGTCGTTCGCAGGCACCATGAACGGCGAATGCGTCGAGAAGATGATCTGGTGATGCGGTGCCAGCCGCTCCCGGAAGAACCGCTGGAGATCCAACTGCGCTTTGCCGTGCAAGGTCAGCCCGGGCTCGTCGAGCAACAGGATGACGGGCGTCGACTCGTTGCGGATCTGGGCGAATCTCACCAGGAACGAGAAGAACCAGACAAAGCCTGAACTGCGTTCCGAGAACGGCGTGTCGACCCGGTGCAGCGCGTTGTAGATCCGTGCTCGCGCGACATTCCCCGTCTGGAATGGGGTCGGGTCACCGGCCATGCCGGCCGATACCCGCACCTCGACGCTCAGGTCGGCGCTCTGCGTCCAATACTCCAGGATTTGATCGGTGATCTTGTTCGAGGCCGCCTGCAGCAGGGCATTGTGGGTTTCGAAGGTCGTCTGGCGCAGCAAATCGGCCGGCGAGATTCCGGCATAACGCAGAAACTCGACGAACAACTTCTTGCCCCGGTGTTCGTCCTGGTCCAGCACACCTTGATCCTGCAGTTCTTGCAGCTGCTGGAACTGCACGGTCCCATCCATCCGGTCGTATGACGACACGTACATGAACCGTGGCAGGTGCTGCGCGACAAACTTGTGCACCTGAATGATGGCCGTGCCCTCGCTCAGCAGATGCGCACGCAAGTTGGCCTGCGGCTCGCTCGGCGTCGGAATGGCATTCAGCTCGTCGATCAACTGAGCCGTCGTCGTGGCGCCAGCGAGGGCTTTCGCGTCGTCACCCGTGACGCCGAACTTCGCGAACAGGTGCTTGATGATCTTCTTGGTATCGATGGTTGCATCGATCGTGAAGTCCTCGCCGTATCGACGCTGCACCCGCACCCGCTTGTCGACGGACGCCTTGCCGAGCATCTCCTCCAGTGTGGCGAGTTCGCCCTCGTCGAACTCCCATTCCGTCAGGATGACGGCGGCTGGCTCCTTGGGATGCAACTCGGCATACGACGCCAGATGCCGGCGCGGATAGTCGCGCTCCTTGTCGAGTTGCATGGGCGCTGACGGGTGCGGATTCAGCGCCGCGAGCGCTTGAAGCAAGGCACTTTTGCCCGCTTCGTTCTTTCCAATAAGGCAGACGATCTGATGGATATCAAACTCGCCGCTGTCTTCTATCGACCGAAAATTCTTGACTTGCGCCTTGACCAGTTTCACCGCTATCCCAGCATCGATTTCAAAACTGGATTTTATCGAGCCCACCTCCGGCAACTGGCTCGCCCAGCTTCAGCGAGCACGGGCAGCGAACGGCAAGCCTGCCGACATTTCCAAAGGAATAAGTCGAGCCGTGCAGGCGATCAACTCGCCGGATTGGCTGCACGGCGCGACACCGGCGCATGAGGTGCGGATCGGGCGCCCGACAGATGGGTGGCCACAACGCCAGCAATCGCGCGGCGTGAGAGCTCGCATGGGTCTGCGCAGAACCCACCCGGACAAAGAAAAAGCACCTAGCGGTGAGTCTAGGTGCTTGTCATATCTGGCGCGCCCGGTTGGGATCGAACCAACAACCCCTGCCTTCGGAGGGCAGTACTCTATCCATTGAGCTACGGGCGCGAAGCCACGCATTCTAACAGCGGGCTTCTACCGCTCCGGCGGCGATGGGGGCGCTGCCTATAATTCGTTGGCTTTACGTGCCGTCCGCGCCCGGGCGGTGTGAGAAAAAGACCGACGGGGATCACCAAGAGGAATCCATGAGCGCCAGCCACGAACAAGACCACGACGACGCCCACACCGGCCCGATCAAGACGCCCAAGCAGCTGGCCTGGGCGGTGCTGCTGGCTTTCGTGGTGCCGGTGGTGGTCATCATCATGCTGGCCAATTACGTCAGCACGGCGTCCAAGCCGGCTGCCGGCACGGGGGCGCTGGAAGGCGAGGCCGTGGCCACGCGCATCGCACCGGTGGGTTATGTCGCGGTGAAGGACGCGAGCGACGCCGCCGCCGTGCGCACGGGTGAGCAGGTCTTCCAGGCGCAGTGCGCCACCTGCCACGCCAGCGGCGCGCTGAACGCGCCCAAGCTGGGCGATGCGGCGGCCTGGGGCCCGCGCATCAAGAGCGGTGTTGAGGCGTTGCTGAACTCGGCGCTGAAGGGCAAGAACGCGATGCCGCCGCAGGGTGGTGGTGAATTCAGCGAGTTCGAGATCCACCGCGCCGTGGTCTACATGGCCAATCAGGGCGGTGCCAAGTTCGACGAGCCCAAGGCGCCGGCAGCGGCGGCCTCTGCCGCGAACTGAGCTTTCGCCATCCCGATGGAGCCCGCCGCGAGCGGGCTTTTTCATGCCCGCGTCGCGTCAGGGATGCGGCCGGCGCTGGAAGCGGTGAATGGCCGGCAGCTTGGCGGCGATGCAGTCCTGCGGCGTCCAGTGGCCGGCTTCGACGGCTTCGGCGGCCAGGCTCATGTCCTGCGTGTGCACGAGGCCCAGGCCCAGGTCGGTCAGCAGGTAGAGGTGGCCGCCTTCATCGAGCCAGGCGGACTCGACCTGCGCGCGCCGCCCGGTGTGGCTGAGTACCGTGCCATCGGGTTGCAGTCGCCAGATCCAGGGGGTGGTCTCCAGTTCCACATAGACGCGCTGGGGGCCGTTCTGGAAGAACCAGGCGCCGTGCTCGTCGCAGTCGTAGTTGCGGCCGATGAAGGCGAGCAGCTTGTCGTGGTCGATGCGGCTGCCCTTCACGCGCGGGAAGGGGCCGCTGCGCTGGATGCGGTCGTCGCGCATGTACCAGTCGCCGCGCGCGTCCAGCGCCAGCCAGCCATAGCAGTGAGGCACGTTGGGCCACTTCTTCAAGGCGGCCTGAACGATGTCGTCCATCGGGTGCGTCCTTCAGCGTTGACGCCAAAGCCAGTCGCAGACCTGCTCGGGCATGGTCAACAGATGGCCGGGCAGCGGGCCGGCGGGGAAGCCGACATGGCCGCCATGGCCGGGCTGCCAGAGTGTCACACAGGGCCCGACGTCGGCCGCGTGGGGCAGGCTGTGGCCTGGCACGAAGGGGTCGTTGCGCGCATTGAGCACCAGCGCGGGGATGCGGATGCGGTGCAGGTGTGGCTTGGCGGCGGCGCGGGTCCAGTAGTCGTCGGTGTTCCTGAAGCCGTGCAGCGGCGCGGTGAACAGGTTGTCGAACTCGTAGATGGTGGAGGCGCGCCGCAGCCGCTCGCCGTCGAACAGGCCGGGGTGCTGCTGCAGTTTGCGCAGCGCCTTGGGGATCATCGTGCGCAGGAAGCGGCGCGCGTAGACCTGCTTGTTGAAGCCGCGGTCGATGGCCGCGCCGGCGGCGGCCAGGTCGATGGGCGAGCAGATCGAGCAGACGGCGTGGGCCGTGTGGGCGGCGCTGGCGCCAGCCTCCTCGGCCCAGCGCAGCAGCGCGTTGCCGCCCAGCGAGACGCCCGCGACGATGAGCGGCGCGCCATGGCGCTCGCGCAGCCGCGAGAGGATCCAGCCGACTTCCTCGAAGTCGCCCGAGTGATAGGCGCGGGGCGCGCGGTTGAGTTCGCCCGAGCAGCCGCGGAAATGCGGCAGCGCCATGGCCCATCCGCGGGCGCGGGCCGCGCTGGCGAAGGCGACGCTGGAGTGGCTGGTGCGGTCGCCTTCCAGCCCGTGGAAGAGCACGAACAGCGGCGCGTCGGCCGGGGTGTCGGCGAGGAAGTCGACGTCGATGAAGTCGCCGTCCGGCGTGTCCCAGCGTTCACGCGTCCAGGTGGGCGGCGGGCCGTCGTGCTGGCGGCTGAAGAGGGCGGGCCAGATGGTCTGCAGGTGGCCGCCAGGCAGCCACCTCGGAGCGCGGTACTGCATGCGCCGCGGCGTTAGTGAAGCGTGCCGGCGTCGGCGACGATTTCCTGCACGTCACTCGCGTTGCCAGGGCTTGCGTGATGCAGCACGAGGCGCCAGCCAAGCGCCGTCTTCAGGTAGACATTGGTGGCGATCACCCAGGCCTGGCGCGCGTCGCCGGCCAGCTGCACGCGCTCCAGCACATGGTGGATGGCGCAGTCGCCGCTGTGCAGGCGCCGCACGCGCTCGGGCTGCACCTGCACGGCGCCGCGCTCGAACACCGCCGCGAAGGCCGCGCGGATGGCCGGCAGGCCGACGATGCGCGGGCCGCCCGGGTGCACGCAGGCCACCTCTTCGTCGTCGGCCCACAAGGTCATCAGGTGGTCGAGGTCGGCGTGCTGCAAGGCCTCGTAGAACTGGGCCTCGGTGGCGTCGGGCGAGGCGAGCAGGGCAGCGGTCTGGGCAGGGGAGCGAGGCATGGGCAGATTGTAGGAAGTCGCCAGCATGGCGCTGCGGCTGGCGGGCGCTACATTCCGGCAGCCTCCTCGTTGCTTTTGAGTCCTTCGTCAATGCCTCTTTTGAAAGCCTGTGTCCTGTGGAGTCTGTGCCTGCTGCTGGCGGCTTGCGGCGGGGGCGGTGGTGACGAGGCGAGCGGGGGCGCGGCGGTGGTGCCGGCGCTGAGTGCGCAGTGCCAGCCCGGCTCCGTCGCGCGGCTGGCACTGCCCACGGCGGCCCTGGCGGGGCGCAACCAGGAGCTGGCCCTGCTGGCCTGCCCCGGGGCGCTGCTGGGCGAGGTCCAGTGGCGGCAGACGGACGGCAGCACCCTGCTGCCGATGTCGGCACGCTCGGCGGCCCTCAGCGTGACGCCGCCGGGCGCCGGGCATTACGCGTTCAGCATCAATTTCAGCGATGCAAAAGGCGCCGCCTACACGGGGCTGGCCGAGTTCAACGCGGCGGCGGCGGAGGCGACGTCGATGGTGGTGCGCGGCGAGCCGTCCGTGTGGTCGGGTGGTCAGACGTCGCTGCGCGCCTGGGTTGAAGGCCTGGCCGCCGCCGACTACGCCGGGGCGCAGGTGCGCTGGAGCCGCATCGACGGGCCGGCGGTGGACCTGGGCGACGCGGCGCAATGGCGGGTCATCTTCGCCGCGCCGACCGTTGCCGAGGATGCCGTGCTGCGCCTGCGCGTCGACGCCACGCTGGCCGACGGCCGCATGGTCAGCCAGGCCTTCAGCCTGCTCGTGCAGGCCCCTCCGGCCGCCGCCGCCGCACCGCTGTTCGACAGCAGCAACCCGTCTTCGCGCGTGTACCCCTACATGGCCGGTGGCGCGCATGCCGCGGCCTTGCGCGATTGCATCTACACCCCCACGCTGAGCCGCAATGCGCTGTGCACGCTGAACCGGCTGCCGCTGCTCGGCACGGAGACGCGCGGCGAGGTGCCGACCGTGGAGCAGGTGATGGCCCGCGTGCTGGTGTCCAACGACTGGATGGCGCAGCGCTTCGAGGCCTTCCTGCGTGAGCAGGACACCCACGGCGACTTCCGCCGGATGCTCAACGCCACGACGGCCGTCGTCATCGGTGGCCGGGTGCGGCCGGCCTTCTACTGGGTGGCGACCGGCGCGATCTACCTCGATGCCGACAGCCTCTGGCTCACGGCGGAGGAGCGCGACACCGTCAGCGAGGTGGCCGACCCGCGCGGCGGCTATGGTGCCGCCCTGGCGTACGACACCTTGTGGCGCTATGTGCAGGGCGGCCAGGCGGTCGGCGGGCGTAGCAATGTGCTGACCCGGGCGTCGCGCGACACGGCGGCGCTGATCCCCACGCTCGGGCGGCTGCTGTATCACGAGCTGACGCACGCCAACGACTTCCTGCCCTCGCGTGTGCACCTGCTGCTCAACGGGTCGCAACGAGTGGTCGATGCCTCGCCGGCCAACACGGCCTCGGAGGAACTGCGCGCGCAGCTGCCGTTCACCTCGCAGGCGATGGTGGACCTCGGCCGTGTGCAGTTCTTCGGCGCCACGGCCACCGATGTGCAGCGGGCCTACCAGCCGGCCGACGTGGCTGCGTTCTTCAGTGCCGACCGCGCGACCGATGACTACAGCTATTCATGGCCCACGGGCCAGAGCGTGCCGCGCGAGGACGCCGCCATGCTCGCCGAGGAGGCGCTGATGCAGTTGCGCCATGGCGTGCTGCGCGACTTCGCGATCGCGCCGCTCTACGTCAGCGGCTCCAGCGCCGACCTGGTGGTGGCCTGGGGGCAGCGCGGCCGGGTCGGCGAGCCGGCCATCAGGCCGCGCGTCGCCCTCGTGCTGGCGCAGACCATGCCCTGGCTGCCGGCGGGTTTCACGGATGCCCTGGCGCCGCCGCTGGCGTTGCGGGCGGGGCTGACCTGGGGGCAGAACCTCGACCAGGCCGCGCTGGCGAGCGGGGCCGCCCGGGCACTGTCGGTGTCAGAGCGCGCGCTGGAGGCCGACCTGGACACCCAGCGCCGCAGTCATCGCCGCAGCGCCGTGGAGCTGGTGCGCTAGGGCTGGCTGCGCGTCGCGCAGCGGCTGCGGTCAGTGCCCGCCGCTGAGCACCTCGCCGGCCTTGAGCTTGTAGGCCGTGCCGCAATAAGGGCACTGGCCCTGGCCGTCGTGGCTCAGGTCGATGAAGACGCGCGGGTGGTTGCTCCACAGCGCCATCTTGGGGTTGGGGCAGAAGACGCTGCCGTTGTGCTGGCAGTCCTTGGCGGTCACTTCGACGGTGGCGGGGGCTTGGGTGGTGATGCTCATGGTGTTCTCTTCGGTTGTCCGTTTCGCGACGCGAATTTTGCGGGCCGAGCGCTGGGCCGCTCCCAAGCCGGCCCGCGCTGGCGATGTGCGTGCCGGTCGAGCCGGTACGCATCGCCGTCCCCTCGGGGGACCGACCGGACTCGCCCGCGTTCAGCGCTGCGAGGTCGGGCGAGGGGTCAAACTGCCGTCAGCCACTCCGCGTACTTGGGGTTGCGGCCGTTGACGATGTCGAAGAAGGCCGACTGGATCTTCTCGGTGACGGGGCCGCGCGAGCCGCTGCCGATCTCGATGCGGTCCAGCTCGCGGATGGGCGTCACTTCGGCGGCGGTGCCGGTGAAGAAGGCCTCGTCGCAGATGTAGACCTCATCGCGGGTGATGCGCTTCTCGACCAGCTTCAGGCCCAGGTCCTGGCAGATCGCGAAGATGGTGTTGCGGGTGATGCCGTTGAGCGCACCGGCCGACAGGTCGGGCGTGTAGACCACGCCGTTCTTGATGACGAACAGGTTCTCGCCCGCGCCTTCCGACACGAAACCGGCCGCGTCCAGCAGCAGCGCTTCGTCGTAGCCGTCGTCGGTGGCTTCCATGTTGGCCAGGATGGAGTTGGTGTAGTTGGACACCGTCTTGGCCTGCGTCATCGTGATGTTGACGTGGTGGCGGGTGTAGGAGCTGGTCTTCACGCGGATGCCGCGCTTCAGGCCCTCTTCGCCGAGGTAGGCGCCCCAGCTCCAGGCGGCCACCATCAGGTGCACCTGGTTGCCCTTGGGGCTCACGCCCAGCTTCTCGGAGCCGATCCAGATCAGCGGGCGGATATAGGCGCTCTTCAGGCCGTTGGCCTTGACGACGGCGCGCTGGGCCTCGTTGATCTGCTCGGCCGAGAACGGCACCTTCATGCGCAGGATCTTGCCGCTGTTCAGCAGGCGCTGCGTGTGCTCCTGCAGGCGGAAGATGGCGGTGCCGTTGACCGTGTCATACGCGCGCACACCCTCGAAGGCGCCGCAGCCGTAGTGCAGCGTGTGGGTCAGCACATGGATCTTGGCGTCGCGCCAGTCGACGAGCTCGCCGTCCATCCAGATCTTGCCGTCGCGGTCATGCAGGGGGGCGGGAACCATCGGGTACTCCAGGGGCTGAGAGGAAAGCGGCGATTTTACGAAGAGCCGGCCGCTTCGCCGGTCCGGAGCAGCCGCCACTCGACGAGCCTGCCTTTGCGCAGCAGCACTTCCACGGCGTCGCCGCCGGCATCGCGCCAGACGAAGGTCTCGTCGCCCTGCTTCACGCCCAGGCTGCCGGCCAGCGAGATCAGTTCGGCCAGCTTCATGCCCGCGTGCAGCCGGCTGGCCAGCATGACGGCGTTGGCCACCGACCCCATGGGCGCCGCGCCGGCCTGCTTCATCAGCCGCATCAGCCGCGACATCTGCAGCAGCAGCCAGAAGATGATGCCCGTCGTGGCGAACAGCGCACCCTGCCAGCCGAGCAGGGTCGCGCCGAGGATGAGGGCGGCGAGCGCCAGCCCGGCGCCGAGCCAGTTGCTCATGCCAACCCCTCGCTCGACGAGGCCGTCGATCGGTCCCCCGAGGGGACGGCCGCTTGTTTGGGGCGGCCCTGCACTGCGCGGCTCATGCCTGCGGGTCCTGGGCGCCGTCGGCGCGTTCCCAGGCGTAGGCGCGTTCGACGCGGGCGATGCGCAGCGTGTAGTGCTGATACCAGTCGCGGCGGCCGGTGTCGCGGGCGATCTGGTGCTCGGCGTGGCGGCGCCAGGCGGCGATGTCGTCGGTCGTGCGCCAGTACGAGACGGTGAGGCCGAAGCCGTCCTCGCCGCGGGCGCTCTCGACGCCCAGGTAGCCGGGCTGCCCGGCGGCCAGCGCGACCATGCGGTCGGCCATGTCGCCATAGCCATGGTCGCCAGGCGTGCGCTGGCTCGAGAAGATGACGCTGTAGTACGGGGGCGTGGGCAGGGCGGTCATGGCGCGCATCCTGCCATGCGCGGCGGCGGTGTCGGTCAGCGCGGTGCCTTCAGCAGCACGCAGCGCACCCACTGGCCGGACGCAAGCGCCTCGGCGTGCCCGTTCAGGAACTGCTCGGCGGTGGAGTTGCGCGACGTGAAGCTCATGCCATGCAGGATGCCCATGCGCGGCGCCGGGCGCGACCACTTGCGCTCGACGACGCCGTTGAACCAGGTCACTTCCTCTTCGCTCGGCTCGGCGTCAGCGCGCCCGAGCAGCAGCACCACCTCGTACTTGTCGTCCGTCAGCGGTTCGGCGGCGCTGGTCAACACCTGCAGCCCGCCGTCGCTCATGTTCAGCACCAGGCCGGCCGGGCCCTGGCTGAACTGCACCGGCTTGAAGACCCAGCCGGGCAGCGAGTCGGCGTCATGCTGGGCGCCGAGGAAGTCGGTGCGAACGTGTTGCCGCAGGTTGGCGGGGTCGGACATGAAGGTTCCTCCAGTGCAAGGCCTCCATCCTAAGCAGACTTTGGGAGGGTGCGAACGAAGGCAATCCCGCGGCCGTCAATTCAGACCAGTCCGCGCAGCACGTCGATGGCCTGCTCCACGCGTTCCACGGCGTGGATGGTCAGCCCCTCGATGGGTTTCTTGGGCGCGTTGGCCTTGGGCACGAGGGCAACGCTGAAGCCCAGCTTGGCGGCCTCCTTGAGCCGCTCCTGGCCGCGCGGCGCGGGGCGCACCTCGCCGGCCAGGCCCACCTCGCCGAAGGCGATGAAGCCCTTGGGCAGCGCCTTGCCGCGCAGGCTGCTCTGGATGGCCAGCATCACGGCCAGGTCGGCGGCCGGCTCGGTGATGCGCACGCCACCCACCGCGTTGACGAACACGTCCTGGTCGCCCGTGGCCACGCCGGCGTGGCGATGCAGCACGGCCAGCAGCATGGCCAGGCGGTCGCGGTCCAGGCCGACGGAGAGCCGCCGCGGGCTGGCGCCGCCGCTGTCCACCAGCGCCTGCAGCTCCACCAGCAGCGGCCGGGTGCCCTCCAGCGTGACGAGCACGCAGCTGCCCGGCACCGGCTCGGTGTGCGTGGACAGAAAGATGGCGCTGGGGTTGGCCACGCCCTTCAGGCCTTTCTCCGTCATCGCGAACACGCCGATCTCGTTGACGGCGCCGAAGCGGTTCTTGATGGCGCGCACGAGGCGGAAGCTGCTGTGCGTGTCGCCCTCGAAATACAGCACCGTGTCGACGATGTGCTCCAGCACGCGCGGGCCGGCCAGCGCGCCTTCCTTGGTCACGTGGCCCACCAGCACCATCGCGCAGCCGCGCGCCTTGGCCGTGCGCGTGAGCTGGGCCGCGCACTCGCGCACCTGGGTGACGGAGCCGGGCGCCGACGTCAGCTGCTCGGAGTAGAGCGTCTGGATGGAGTCGATGACGCAGAAGTCGGGTTCTTCGGCCTCGATGGTGGCGAGGATCTTCTCCAGCCCGATCTCCGCCAGCACGCGCACCTTGTCGCCCGCCAGGCCCAGCCGGCGCGAGCGCATCGCCACCTGGGCGCCGGATTCCTCACCCGTCACGTACAGCACCTTGACGGTCTGGCTCAGCGATTCGACGGCCTGCAGCAGCAGCGTGGACTTGCCGATGCCCGGGTCGCCGCCGATCAACACCACGCCGCCGGCCACGATGCCGCCGCCGAGAACCCGGTCCAGTTCCTCCTGGCCCGTGGGCGTGCGGTCGTAGTCGCTGGCCTCGATTTCGCTGAGCGTGGCCACCGGCTGGCTCTTGGCCAGCGCCTGGTAGCGGTTCTTCGCGCCGCCGCTGGGCTCGGCGGCGGTCTCGGTCAGGGTGTTCCAGGCACCGCAGTGCGGGCATTTGCCCAGCCATTTGGCGTTGGTGCCGCCGCACTCGGTGCAGGTGTAGATGCTTTTGCTCGTGGCCATGCGGCCATTGTCGTCAGTGCGTGCGCCAGAGCTTGACCGCGTGGGGCAGCGACTCGGCTTGCGGCATCCAGTGGTCCAGCGCCGCGCCCAAACCCACGCCGGTCACCAGCAGCGCCAGCGCGCCGGCCCAGGTGTGCTGCAACGCGCAGCGCAGCCAGCCGCCACGGTCGAACTGGCGCTGGTGCCGCCAGGCCAGGCCACCGGCCAGCGCGGCCAGCGCCACCTCCACCGACACCGCCAGCAGCACCTCCACGCCGAACAGCAGCGTGACGCCGGTGCCCAGCAGCGCCGCCAGCCCCAGCACCACGGCGACCACGGCCGCGATCGGCAGCAGCACCACCGCGCCTTCGTCCGCCCCTGCCGCCAGTTCCACCAACTCCAGCGCCGAGCCGCCGGCATCCGCGCCGGTGCTGGCAATGTCCAGCCCCAGGTCGATCAAGTCCACCGCGTCAGCGGGATCGCCTTCCTGCCGGCTGACCAAGTAGGCCGCCCACAGCCGCAGCAGCCCGAGGTACACGGTGTAGCTGACCGCCAGGCTCAGCCCGAAGCGCAACGCCAGTGACTCCACACCCGCCGCCCGCAGCAGCGCGCCGCTCAGCCACAGGCAGCCCAGGCAGCACAACGCGATCAGCGCCACATGCAGCCGCATCCAGCGGTGGCGCTGGAGCCAGGCGCGCGTGCGCAAGCCGTCACGGTGGCGGGCGGGGATGGCGCTCATGCTCACGATTATGGTGTTGCATGCCGCCATGCCGCCATGCCGCCATGCCGCCATGACGACCGGCGGCTGGCGAGCGCCTCGGGCACACTGCCGGGCTTTGCTGTCGACGCTCTGGAGCCCTCATGGAATTCGCCACCTGGCTGACCCTCTTCGCCGCCTGCTGGGCGATCAGCCTGTCGCCGGGCGCCGGTGCCGTGGCGGCCATGAGCGCGGGGCTCAGCCACGGCTTCAGGCGCGGCTACTTCATGACCTTCGGGCTGATCCTGGGCATCCTGACGCAGGTGCTGTTCGTCAGCGCCGGCCTCGGAGCGCTGATCGCAGCGTCCGAGACGGCCTTTGCCTTCATCAAGTGGGCCGGCGTGGCCTACCTCGTCTGGCTGGGCGTGCAGCAATGGCGGGCCCCGGCCAAGCCGCTGGCGGCGGCCGGCGACCCGGGTGTGCCGGTGACGCGCCGCCAGCTGGTGCTGCGCGGCTGGGGCGTGAACGCCGTCAACCCCAAGGGCACCGTGTTCCTGCTGGCCGTGGTGCCGCAGTTCCTGGATCTGAGCGCCCCGCTGGCGCCGCAATACCTGGTCATCGGGGCGACGCTGTCGTTCACCGACCTCGTCGTCATGGGCGGCTACACCGCGCTGGCGTCGCGCGTGCTCGCGGCGCTGAAGAGCGCTCACCACATCAAGCTCATGAACCGCGTCTTCGGATCGCTCTTCGTCGCGGCTGGCGTGCTGCTGGCCAGTTTCAAGCGCCACGCCTGAACCTGAGGCCCCCCGCCCGGCGCTGCGCCGGCTGAACGCCGGCATCGCCAGTCGGCCCCCCCGAGAGGGCGGCGATGCCGGGCGGGTCGACCGCCCGGCACATCGCCCGCGCGGGCCGGCTTGGGAGCGGCCCGGCGCTCGGCCCTAAGACTCCGTTGACCCCGTAATGACGCCCCAGGGCGCTTTTCTCTCATGTCCACTGCATCGCTCAGCCGCTGGCTGTTCTGGGGCCCCACGCTGATCTGGGCCAGCACCTGGCACGTCATCCTCTACCAGCTCGACTCGGGCGTGCCGGTGTTCAACTCCATCGCCTGGCGCTTCGGGCTGGCCGCGTTGCTGCTGGTGGCGCTGGCGCGCTGGCAGGGCCTGTCGCTGCGGCTGCCGCGCAGTGCCCACGTGTTGATGGCCGCCACCGGCATCGTGCAGTACAGCGGCAACTACCTGGCCGTCTACGAGGCAGAGCGCCACATCCCGTCGGGGCTGGTGGCGGTGCTGTTCTGCTTGATGGTCTATGGCAATGCGCTGTCGGGGCGGCTGTTCTTCGGCCAGCCGGTGACGCGGCGCTTCCTCGGCGCGGCCAGCGGCGGCGTGCTGGGCGTGGTGCTGATCTTCTGGCCCGAGATCGCCGCCACTGGCGTGCGGCCCACGGCGGCCTGGGGCCTGGGGCTGGGTCTGTGCGCGGTGCTCGTTGCCTGCATCGGCAATGTGTTGACGCTGACGCTCACGCGGCGCGGCCTTCCGCTGGTGCCGGTGCTGGCCTGGAGCATGGGCTATGGCGCGGTGTTCCTCGCCGGGGCATCGCTCGTCAGCGGTCAGGGCCTGCATTTCGACCTGCGGCTGCCCTATGTGCTGAGCCTGCTGTATCTGGCGGTGGCGGGCTCGGTCATCGCCTTCGTGCTGTATTTCAAGCTGGCGCAGGCGCGCGGCCCGGCGCACGCGGCGCTGACGGGCGTGACCATTCCCGTCATCGCGCTGGCGATCTCGGCGGTGTTCGAGGGCTGGCAGGTCACGCCGCTGGCGGTGGGCGGCATGGCGTTGTGCCTGGGCAGCCTTTACGTGGCGACGCGGCCGGGTTGACGCAGCGCCGGTCGGGGGGGGGCTCCCGTCCGTCAGCAGGCGCAGGGCCTGCCGGAACACGGCATTGGCGTCGCCTGCGGTGCTGTGCCAGGACGGCAACCCCGGCAGGCGAGCCCGGCGGCGTGATGCGCGTACGCTTCGCGCGTCACTCACCGGAGCTCCCATGTCCTGGTCACTTGCCCTGACGCGCCTGTGCGGCGTGTTCGCCCTTGGCAGCGCCGCGCTGCTGGCCCATGCCGCCGACAAGGGCGCGCCGCCCACGGCCGTCAAGCCCGTCACCGATCGCTACGGCGACCTGCGCGTCACCGACCCCTACCGCTGGCTGGAGGCCGGCCGCGACCCCGCCGTCAAGCGCTGGAGCGCCGCGCAGGACCATCGCACGCGGGGCTATCTCGACCACCTGCCGGCGCGCCAGCCGATGGCCGACTGGCTGATGAAGCAGGCGGCAGCCGGCTCCAGCGCCTATTACGACCTGCACGCGGCCGGCGGCCAGCTGTTCGCGCTCTACAACCAGCCGCCCAGGCAGCAGCCCATGCTGGCCGTGATGGGCCAGGACGCCGACCCCGCCAAGGCCCGCGTCGTGCTGGACCCCAACACGCTGAACCCGACGGGCCGCACGGCCATCGACTGGTATGTGCCGTCGCCGACGGGCAAGCTCGTGGCGGTGTCGATGTCGGAGAACGGCAGCGAAGACGGCTCGCTGCATGTCATCGACGTGGCCAGCGGCAAGACGGTCGACGCCGTCATCCCCAACGTGCAATACCCCACCGGCGGCGGCAGCGTCGCCTGGCGCGACGACGGCTCGGGCTTCTGGTACACGCGCTACCCCGGCGCGGACGAGCCCGCCGAGCGGCAGCACTTCCACGAGCAGGTCTGGTTTCACCGCATCGGCGACGACCCTGCCAAGGACGTCTACGTGCTGGGCAAGGACTTCCCGCGTGTCGCCGAGATCGCGCTGGACGCGCGGCCCGGCGCGCCGGCCGTCGTCGTGTCGGTGGCCAACGGCGATGGCGGCGAGTTTGCGCACTACCTGATCCAGCAGGACGGCAGCACGCGGCAGCTGACGCGCTTCGAGGACAAGATCGTCGCCGTGGCCATGGGCCCGGACGCGCTCTACCTCATCTCACGCCAGGGCGCGCCGCGCGGCAAGCTGCTGAAGCTGGGCCTGGACGACCCGACGCTGGCCAAGGCCGTCACGCTGGTGCCCGAGTCCGACGCCGCGCTGGAGCCCGGCGGCGAGTTCGGCGCGGCCAACATCACCCTCACGAAACACGCGCTGTACCTGCGCGAGATCGCCGGCGGCCCGTCGCGCGTGGCGGTCTACGGGCTGGACGGCACGCCGCGCGGGCGCGTGCCGCTGCCGGAGGTGGCGACGGTCGACGAGGTCGAGCCGATGGATGACGGCAGCCTGCTCGTCGCGGTGAAAACCTACCTGGAGCCGCCCCGCTTCGTGCGCATCGATGAGGCCAGCGGCCAGAGCAGGCCCACGGCGCTGAGCCAGACCAGCCCGGTCCGCTTCGACGACGTGGAGGTGGTGCGCGAGTTCGCGACGAGCAAGGACGGCACGCGCGTGCCGCTCAACATCGTGCGCAAGAAGGGCGTCAAGCTCGATGGCCGCCACCCGCTGCTGCTGAACGGCTACGGCGGCTACAACGTCAGCCTCGTGCCGCGCTTCCTCGGCGCGGCGACGCGCCTGTGGCTGGACGCCGGCGGCGTCTACGTCATCGCCAACCTGCGCGGTGGCGGCGAGTTCGGCGAGACCTGGCACACGCAGGGCGCGCTGACGAACAAGCAGAACGTGTTCGACGATTTCGCCGCGTCGGCGCAGTACCTGGTCGACCAGGGCTACACCGCGCCGGCCCGCATGGCCGCCATCGGCGGCAGCAATGGCGGGCTGCTGATGGGGGCGAGCTTCACGCAGCACCCCGAGCTGTTCCGCGCCGTCGTGTCGACGGTGGGCCTGTACGACATGCTGCGCGTGGAGCTGGACCCGAACGGCGCCTTCAACGTCACCGAGTTCGGCAGCGTGAAGAACCCCGAGCAGTTGAAGGCGCTGTACGGCTACTCGCCCTATCACCACGTGCGGGCCGGCGCGAAGTACCCCGCCATCCTCATGGCCACCGGTGAGACCGACGGCCGCGTGAACCCGATGCATTCGCGCAAGATGGTGGCGCGGCTGCAGGCGGCCACCGGCTCGGCCCGCCCGGTGCTGCTGAGCATCAACGCCCACGCCGGCCACGGCATGGGCAGCTCGCTGTCCATCCGCACGAACCAGACGGCGGACATCTACGCCTTCCTGTTCGACCAGCTGGGCATGAAGTACCCGGCCGCTCAGTAATCCTTGCTGCGCCGCCCGGCCTTCACGTCGCTGCGGCGCGACTTGCCTTCCAGCCGGCGCTGTTGCGAGCCGTAGGTCGGCTTCGTGGCCCGCCGCGCCTTGGGCACATGGGCGGCGGCCCGCACCAGCTCGATCAGCCGCGCCACCGCATCCGCCCGGTTGCGCTCCAGGCTGCGCGAGTCCTGCGCCTTGATGACGACGACGCCCTCGGCCGTGATGCGCTGGTCGGCCCAGGCCAGCAGCCGGGCCTTCACCGCGTCGGGCAGGCTGGACGTGGGGATGTTGAAGCGCAGGTGCACCGCGTTGGACACCTTGTTGACGTTCTGCCCGCCCGGGCCGCTGGCGCGGATGGCGTCGAACTCGAGTTCGTCCGGCCGCGGTGACCAGCGGAACTCAGGCACTGCGAACCGTGACCCGCGGCGCGACGGCGCACATCAGCTCGTAGCCGATGGTGCCGGCGGCGCGCGCCACCTCGTCGATGGGCAGCCGGCTGCCCTGTCCGCCGATGACGGGGCCTTCGCCCCACAGCGTCACCTCGCTGCCAAAGCCGCTGGCCGGCAGCTCGCTCAGGTCCACGGCCAGCATGTCCATGCTGACGCGGCCCAGCGTGCGTGTGCGCACCCCGTCCACCAGCACCGGCGTGCCGGTGGGCGCGTGGCGCGGGTAGCCGTCGGCATAGCCGCAGGCGACGACGCCCACGCGCATCGCGTGCTCGGCCGTGAAGGCGCTGCCGTAGCCCACCGTGTCACCGGGCAGCAGCTGCTGCACGCCGATGACCTTGGAGCGCAGCGTCATGGCCGGGCGCAGGTCCCAGTGGGCGGCGTCGTGCTCGGGGAAGTCGGGCACGCCGCCGTAGCACATGATGCCGGCGCGCACCCAGTCGTTGGCGGTGCGGGCCGCGTGGCGCAGCGTGGCGGCGCTGTTGGCGACGGTGCGCTCGCCGGCCAGGCCGTCGGTGGCGGCGTCGAAGGCCGCCAGCTGGTGGGCGATGCCGTCGGCGCCCTGGCGCATCGCATCGGCGTCGGAGAAGTGCGTCATCAGGCCGATCTCGTCGACCTGCGGCAGCGCCTGCAGCCGCGCGTAGGCGGCGCGAAAGGCGGTGGGCACGAAGCCGAGGCGATTCATGCCGGAGTTGAGCTTGAGGAACACGCGGTGCGGCTCGTGCGTCTTGTGCATGGCCAGCCAGTCGATCTGCGCCTCGCAGTGCACCGCGTGCCAGAGCTTCAGGCGCGAGCACAGCTCCAGGTCGCGCGGCTCGAACACGCCTTCCAGCAGCAGGATGGGGCCGCGCCAGTCCAGCGCGCGCAGCCGTTCGGCCTCGGCCAGGTCCAGCAGCGCGAAACCGTCGGCGGCGCGCAGGCCCTCGAAGGCGCGTTCGATGCCGTGGCCGTAGGCATTGGCCTTCACGACCGCCCAGACGCGGGCATTGGGAGCCAGGGCGCGGGCGCGGGCGAGGTTGTGGGCGAGGGCGTCCGGGTGGACCAGGGCTTCGATGGGGCGGGGCATGTCAGGGCAGGATCGGCCACCCGCCGCAGGCCGGAGCGGCCGGGGGAAGATGGCGTCGGAACGGCATGAAATGGCCATTCTGCGCCGTCGCCAGTGCAGGAAAGCTGCAAGGGGCGCGTGCTATAAACCCGCGCCGCCTGTCTTTCGTCGGCCTCTCTTGTTCATGGCTTCCCTGTCAGGATCGAACCCCGATCGATGAAACGCGGCTTCTATACCGTCATGGCGGCGCAGTTCTTCAGCTCGCTGGCTGATAACGCGCTCTTCGTTGCCGCCGTCGAACTGCTGCGCACGTCCGGAGCTGCCGAATGGCAGCGGGCGGCGCTCGTGCCGATGTTCGCGCTGTTCTACGTCGTGCTGGCGCCCTTCGTCGGCGCGTTCGCCGACGCCGTGCCCAAGGGCAAGGTCATGTTCTTTTCCAACAGCATCAAGGTGGTGGGCTGCCTGATGATGCTGTTCGGCACCCATCCGCTGGCGGCCTACGCCATCGTGGGCCTGGGCGCGGCGGCCTACTCGCCGGCCAAGTACGGCATCCTCACCGAGATGCTGCCGCCATCGCAGCTGGTCAAGGCCAATGGCTGGATCGAGGGGCTGACGATCGCCTCCATCATCCTGGGCGTGCTGCTGGGCGGCCAACTCATCGGCGACCGCGTGTCGAACATGCTGCTGATGGTGGACGTGCCCATGATCCAGACGGGCATCGACACGCCGCCCGAGGCCGCGATCGCCAGCCTGCTGGGCCTGTACGTCGTCGCGGCGCTGTTCAACCTGCGCATTCCGCGCACGTCCGCGCCGTTGCAGCCGGTGGCCCACAGCGTGGTGGGCCTGGTGCGCGACTTCTCGGCCTGCAACGGCCGTCTGTGGCAGGACAAGCTGGGCCAGATCTCGCTGGCCGTGACCACGCTGTTCTGGGGCGCCACGAGCAATCTGCGCTACATCGTGCTGGCCTGGGCCGCCGCCGCGCTGGGCTACGGCATGCAGCAGGCGTCGTCGCTGGTGGGTGTGGTGGCCGTGGGCACGGCGGTGGGCGCGGTCGTCGCGTCGGTCGTGAGCCGGCTGGACCGCGCCATGGCCGTCATCCCGCTGGGCATCGCGATGGGGCTGCTGGTCATCTTCATGAACGTCATCAGCAACGTGTGGGTCGCCGCACCGTTCCTGATGATCCTGGGCGCGATCGGCGGCTACATGGTGGTGCCGATGAATGCGCTGCTGCAGCACCGCGGCCACAACCTGATGGGCGCCGGCCGCAGCATCGCGGTGCAGAACTTCAACGAGCAGGCCTGCATCCTGGGTATGGGCGCGTTCTACACGGCAATGACCAAGTTCGGCCTGTCGGTGTTCGGCGCCATCACGATCTTCGGCATCGTCGTCGCCGCGACCATGCTGTGGATCCGCAGCTGGCACCGGCGCAACCTGCGCGAGCACAAGGAAGAGGTCGAACACCTGCTCGACCTGGCCCGCACGGACCACCTGCCGCAGGACAGGTAACAGGCCCACCTCAAGGGGCGCCGCTGGTGGCCTGGCGCGCCAGTTCCACGGCGGCAGCCGCCGGGCGCGCGGCCGGGCTTCGCCGGCCGGCCTGTCAACGCATCAGCTTTGGTGGCTGGAGCCGCGGCCTTTGCGGCCGGTGGTGGCCGGGATCAGGTGCTTGCCTTCGAGCACCATCTCGATCGCCTCGCTCCACGCGCGGGCGATCTTGAAGCAGCCGCTGTGGTTGAGGTGGATCTCGTTGTGCCAGTCGCCGCTGATGCCAGTGGAACCCGGCGCGGCCAGCGCCAGCGGCACCGTCGTGGAGTCGAACACGAACAGGCCCGGGAACGCGTCCTTGTCGGCCGCCATGCCCTTGAGCAGTTGCGCCAGGTGGAAGACCATCAGCCGGCTCACGGCCGCCCAGTCGGCCGCCGGCACGCCATAGGCCTTCAGCGCCGGATAGAGCCACGGGCCGCCCGCGCCCAGTTCGTCGCCCGCACCGGCGCCCGCCGGGCGGGGCATGGGCACCGCGTAGCAGTGCATGAAGACGGGCTTGCCCACCGACGGGCCCTGGTCGCGCAGGCTCAGCAGGTGCTTGACGTTGGCGCGCATGTACTCGGCATAGGTGGCCCAGCCGGGCTCCGAGAAGTAGCGCGCCACGCCGGCCGACGGCGGCCCCCATTCGGTCTGGCGGCGCAGCAGGCGCAGCTCCAGCGGAATGGCCTCGCCACCATCGTCGTGCGCGGGTGTGCGGGCAGCGGCGATCAGGTCGTTGCCGCCCACGGACAGCAGCACGCCGTCCCACGCGGGCGTGTCTGCGCCGGTCAGCAGGCGCACGAAGTCGGCGCTGGATTCCAGGTCCACCATGTGCGCGAGCGCGTTGCCGGTGCCCGCGCAGTTGATGGCGGCCGTGGGCGACTTGAACACCAGTTCCTGCAGCAGGTTGGCGTGGGCGTTGAGCTTGTCGCGCGCGTTGGAGAACCACGAGTCGCCCTGGGCCAGCAGCTTCCAGCGGAAGGGGCTCAGGTCGGGCGGGGTGCCACCGGCGAGATCGGCCGGGGTGTAGCAAACCAGGTGGTCCATGTGGGGCTGTGTCTGTAGTGGCTGACCGGGGCTGGCCCGGTGGTGTGACCCTGAAGTCCGCGCGATTGGAAGGCCTGCCGCGCGCAGGTTGCCATGCTACAAACCCTCAAGATGGCTTACAGGTAGCATGCCCCTCGTACTTTTAGGGAGGCCGCGCATGAGCGCCACCGTCTTCGACTTCCAGGCCACATCCATTCGCGGCGAACCGGCGGACCTCGCCTCACAGCGCGGCAAGGTGCTGCTCATCGTCAACACGGCCAGTGAATGCGGTTTCACGCCGCAGTTCAAGGGCCTGGAGCAGCTGTGGCAGGACTACGGCCCCAAGGGTCTGGTCATCATCGGCTTCCCGAGCAACGAATTCGGCGGCCAGGACCCCGGCAACAACGACCAGATCGCGAGTTTTTGCGAACTCAATTACGGGGTCAGCTTCCCGATGATGGCCAAGGTTAAGGTCAACGGCAGCGAGGCGCATCCGCTGTGGAAGTTCCTGAAGAGCGAGAAGCCGGGCTTCCTGGGCACCGAGGTCATCAAGTGGAACTTCACCAAGTTCCTCGTCGGGCGGGACGGCCAGGTCATCAAGAGGTTTGCGCCGAATGACGCGCCGGAGAAGCTGCGCGGGGATATCGAGGCGGCGTTGAAGGCTTGAGCCCTGGACGGGGGCAGTGACGGCGCGCTGGATGCAGGGGCTGCGGTCGGCCAGGAGCGGCCGGTGACGACGGACTGCTCCATGGCGCACTCGGGGCTTGTGGCTCGCGCACGAGCTATCGAGTTGGCGTCGCCACCGCCGAAGCCGACCTGATGCGACGACCTGGCACCAGGGTTCTTCGCGTGAGCGACGGGCTACTGGCAATGGCAACATCCATGCGCCCGCATGGCCGGCGTCGTCCCTCGACCAGTTTGTAACCGGCGCGGCATTTGGTCTGAAAAATAGCATCCGATTGGCAGCGCGGCGGAGCGGAGGAAATTCATATGCAACAAGCACTTATCCCGGCTGCCGGGCGACCCGTTACTGCGCGGGTTAGCGTGATAAACCGTGCCGTCCTTCGGTCTACAACACGTTAGGCCTCACGATGACATCTCGTCGTTCCTGCCTGATCCTGTTGATGGCACTGCCACTTGCGAGCTGTACTGCGATCTACCAAAGGCACTTTCAGGTCGTCTCTAGTCGCGAGCTAACGAACAGCGAACGCGGAGAGCTTGTTCTCCGCTATCGCGACTTCATGGTCGGTCACGGTTATGCCGTGCAACAGCGCAGCGACGCAGCCGGTCAATATCTGGCTTTCACCATTCGGGATGCAAGAAGTCGCCTTCTTCCCACTTCGGGCGTCACCGATCAGATCTCTGTCAGGGCTCAGCCGTCCGGTGTCTTTGTCGGTCTGCACCGCGTTTCTTCCTATCCGCCAGACGACTTCTCGTCTGAGTACCTCTTTACCTTTATTCGGCTCACCGCCAAATACTTCAGTGAGTCGTCGGGCATAGATGTCACCCTCCAGGAAGTGATAGAGCGGTGAGGCCTAACCCTTCCATCGAGGCGACAGCCACCGGCGAGCCGGTGGCCGCGCCTCATGTCAAACGTTGAACGGCCGCTTCGGGGGCGCGAGGTCGCCGTAGGCGAAGACCGCTCCGGGTCGGTAGCTGGCATTACATGCCCACATCGCGACCCCCAGCGTCCCGGCACCGCGCGTCGGGCTTCGCATGGCTCACGCCATTTGTTTACGCGCTGGTTGCGGACCGCATTGGTGACGGTTGGCCTCCGCGTGAGGCCAGCCGGGAATTCGCCCCGGCGGGCGACCTACTTTCTTGCACTCACCCATGTGTCCGGTCTGAACAACGCGCAAGAAAGTAGGCAAAGAAAGCGCCCCTGTTCCGTCGCCCCTTCGCTGCGCGAAGGGGTCCCCTGCGTGCCACGCCGCTTGCATGCGGCGTGGCGTTCGTCAGGCGTCGCACAGCACGCAGGTGCTGCGCTCGGCCCTGCCTCACTGCGTCGGAGCCCGAGGCCCGCGCAGAACTCCCTGCGTTCGCTGCGCTTACTCCGGTCAGACAGCTGCGCGGAGTGAGTTCACGAAGCGAGCTTCGCTCGCGCCTCGGGCTCCTGCGCTTCTCTGCTCCTCCAAAGGGGAACCCCGGAACAGCCAACAGCCAAACGCCGAAGCCGGCTGGCGCGAGGCATTCGTCTTTCCCCCTTCAGCACCGCCGAGCAGCGCAAGGCCTTGAGGGCGTGCGCGGAGCGCACTTCGTGAACTGACTCCGTGCGGCTGTCTGACCGGAGCGTAGCGCAGGGAGTTCCGCACGGGCCCGCAAGGCCTGAGCAGCGCAGGGAACCGCTCGCGCAGCGGGCGGCGGTGCGGTCGGGGGGCGCTTCTTTGCCTACTTTCTTGTCGACACAAGAAAGTAGGTCGCCCGCCGGGGCGAAATCCCGGCGCGATGCAACGGATCAAGCCGATCGGGGCTAGGACATCCCCAACCAGCATGCGCGGCTCAGCGGGTGCTGACCGCGAAGCGCTGGTGCTGCCGCAGAACCTGCCGTCCGTGACGCCGCCCAACCTCACCCACCCCGCCACCACCACCGCCCCCGCCCGCGCCGCACACGCCCTTCGGCCTCGGCGGCGGCGAGCAGTTCGTTGGCGGTCTGGCGCGACACGTGAGCCAGCCGGGCCAGTTCGGCCTGCGTGGCCTGCACGGCCATCCAGCCGTCGGTCGACGGCACGCCGCGTTCGCCCGCCAGCTGCGCCAGCGCCAGCCGGAAGCGCTCCGGCGCTGCGAGGTGGCGGGCCGCCTGCAGCTGGCGCAGCGTGCCGTCGAAGCGGCGGGCGAACTCGGCCATCAAGGCCCGCGCGAAGCCGGGCACCTCGTCCATCAGTAGCGTGTAGGCCTCCCGGCCAATGACGAACACCTCGCTCGCGCCCCGCGCCACGGCTTCGTACTCGGCCGGCAGGCTTGCGGCGAAGGCCGCCAGGCCGAAGAACTGCGGCGGCCCCACCTCGCCCAGCACCGAGACGCGGCCGTCCTCGCCGGTGAAGCGCGATTCGATGGCGCCGGCCGCCACGCCGTAGAAGGCGGCTGGCCGCTGCCCCTGCACGAAGACGCTGCGGCCATCAGCCAGCCGGCGCCGTGGCGCCAGGGCCGGCAGCCGGGCCGCCACGCCAGCGGGCAGCTGCAGGCCGGGGAAGTTGGCCGTGATGAGCTGGCAGGCGGTGTCGACGGGCATGGCCCATTGTCGGCTGGCCGACACAAGCGGCCCGCGCGGCTGCCTATGCTGGCCGCATGGACCAACGACAAGACCTGCCCACGGTGCTGCGCCGCTTCGGCCGCGAGGAATGCAGCCAGGAACCGCTCTACATCGCGTTGTGCGACGCCTTCGCCGACGACGAGCGCGCGCTCGCGCTGCTGGCCGAGGCGCCGCCCGAGCAGCGCAAGGCCAACCTGTTGCTGGCGGCGCTGCACGAGCGTGTGCTGGCCGGCGCGGCGCCGGAACTGGCGGCGTACTACCCGAGCGTGGCGGGCGAACGGGCGCCCGACGCCGGGTTGAGTGCCGCGCTGCAGGCCTGTCTTGCGCGCGAGTGGCCCGCGCTGGTGCAGCACCTGCGCCACGGCGCGACGCAGACCAACGAGGTCGGACGCTGCACGGCGATCTGGCCGGCGTTGGGCGAGGCCGCGCGGGCCACCGGCGCGCGCCACCTCGCGCTGCTGGACCTGGGCTGCAGCGCCGGCCTCAACCTCGGCGTGGACCGCTACCGGCTGCGCTACCGCACGGACGACGGCGCCTGGCATGAGCGTGGCGGCGCGGCGGTGCCCATCGAGTCGCGCTGGCTGGGCGCGGCCCCGTTGCCGGCCCCGGCCGACTGGCGCCTGACGCTGCGCCACGGGCTGGACCCGGCGCCGGTGGATGTGACCGACCCCGCGCGGCTGCGCTGGCTGCAGGCCTGCCTGTGGCCGCACGACGCGCGCCGCCGCGAGCGCCTGGCCCGCGCGGCGGCGCAACTGCAGGAGCTGCCGGTCGCGCTGACGCAGGCCGACGACTGCATCGCCGCCATCGAACCGTGGCTGAAAAGCCTGCCGGCGGGCGTGCAGCCGGTGCTGCTGACGAGCTGGGTGCTGTACTACCTGAGCGGGGCCGACCTGGACCGGCTGCGCGCGACGGTTGACCGGCTGGCGCTGAGCCATGGCCTGGCCTGGATCTGTGGTGACCTGCCGGCGCTGAGCGCGCCGCGCTCCCCACGGCCGCCCGAGCCGGTGTTGCCGGCCGGTGAGGCGGCGTCGTCGCTGACGCTGTGGACGCTGCGGCACGCGCAAGCCGGCCAGGTCGTCGAACGCAGCCTGGCGTGGAGCCACCCGCATGGGCGCTGGCTCCATTGGCTGTGAGTCCGGCCGCCGCATGAACAGCCTGCTTGGATAATCCCGGTTCCCAAAGGAGTCTGCCCATGTTCCAGCACGTCGACGCCTATGCCGGCGATCCCATCCTGAGCCTCAACGAGGCGTTCCAGAAAGACCCGCGCGCCGGCAAGATCAACCTGTCCATCGGCATCTACTTCGACAACGACGGCCGCATCCCGATGCTGCCGTCCGTGCGCGCCGCCGAGCTGTCGGTGGTGGAAACGGCCGGCGCCCGGCCCTATCTGCCGATGGAGGGCGCGGCCAACTTCCGCAGCGCCGTGCAGGGCCTGCTGTTCGGCGCCGAGCACCCGGCCGTGAAGGCGGGCCGCATCGCCACCATCCAGGGCGTGGGCTCCAGCGGTGGCCTGAAGGTGGGTGCCGACTTCCTGCGGCGTTATTTCCCCGACAGCAAGGTCTACCTGTCCGACCCGACCTGGGACAACCACCGCGCCGTCTTCGAGGGCTCCGGCCACACCTGCGAGACCTACCCTTACTACGACGCGGCCACCGGCGGCCTGCGCTTTGACGACCTGCTGGCCTGCTTCAACGCGCTGCCGGCGCGCAGCATCGTGCTGATGCATGCCTGCTGCCACAACCCCACCGGCGTGGACCTGACGGCCGACCAGTGGCGCGCGCTCGTGCCCGTGCTGCGGGAGCGCGAGCTGCTGCCCTTCCTGGACCTGGCCTACCAGGGCTATGGCGACGGCATCGAGGAAGACGCCTTCGCGCCGCGCCTGCTGGCCGACGAGGGGCTGCCCTTCCTCATCGCCAACAGCTTCTCCAAGAGCATGAGCCTGTACGGCGAGCGCTGCGGCGCGCTGAGCGTCATCTGCCCCGACGCCGACCAGGCCTCGCGCGTGCTGGGCCAGCTCAAGTTCATGATCCGCCGCAACTACTCCAACCCGCCGGCGCATGGCGGCCAGATCGTGGCCAAGGTGCTGACGTCGCCAGCGCTGCGCTCGATGTGGGAGGCCGAGGTGGCCGAGATGCGCGGCCGCATCCAGTCCATGCGGCAGGAGCTGTACCGCGTGCTGGCGGCCAAGCTGCCGGACCGCGATTTCAACTACTTCCTGACCCAGCGCGGCATGTTCAGCTACACCGGCCTCTCGCCCGAGCAGGCCGACCGGTTGAAGACGGAGTTCGGTGTCTACATCCTGCGTTCGGGCCGCATGTGCGTGGCGGGGCTGAACACCCGCAACGTCGAGGCCACGGCTGAGGCCATGGCCGCCGTGCTGGCCTGACGCGCGCCGCGCCCCGCGTCATAACGCGGGGTGATGGCCGCCGGCGCCGGCTTCATTGGCAGCGGGCGGCTTCTCTCCCTATCCTCCCGGGCAAAGAAACAGCCCAGGGGCGGGATGAAGCATTGCTTGGTGATCGGTGGCGGCGTGGTGGGCCTGACGACGGCCTGGGCGCTGCTGCAGCGGGGCCACCGCGTGACGCTGATCGAGCGCGAGGCCGCCGTCGCCCAGGGCGCGAGCCACGCCAACGGCGGGCAGCTGAGCTACCGCTACGTGTCGCCGCTGGCCGATGCCGGCGTGCCGCTGAAGGCGCTGCGCTGGCTGCTGGACCCCGACGGCCCGCTGCGCTTTCGGCCCGAGGCGAGCTGGGCCCAGTGGTCGTGGCTCGTGGCCTTCCTGCGCCACTGCCGCGGGCCGGTGAACCACCGCACCACCGAGCGGCTGCTGGCCCTGGGTGCCTACAGCCAGGCTGCATTCGCCCGGCTGCGCGACGAAGCCAGCCTGGGCGAGGCGATCGCGCTGCGCACGCCGGGCAAGCTCGTGGTCTACCGCCAGCCCAAGGCGTTCGCACGCGTGGCCGCGCGGGTGGCCGGCAGCAGCGCCGAGCAGCTGCTGTCGCGCGACGACTGCGTGGCCCGCGAGCCCGCGCTCGCCGATGCTGCCGCCGCGCTGGCCGGTGGCATCTACACGCCGGGCGAGGCGGTGGCCGATTGCCACGCCTTCTGCGTGGCGCTGCTGGCGCGGCTGACCGGGCATGCGCAGTTCAACGCCAGCTTCGGCGTGCAGGCCGAGCGGTTCCTGCGCGACGACGTGGGCGCCGTGCGGGGCGTGCACACCGCGCAAGGCCCGCAGGTGGCCGACGCCACCGTACTGGCCGCCGGCCTGCACAGCCGCGCACTGGCGGCGACGGTGGGTGTGCGCCTGCCGCTGTACCCGCTCAAGGGCTACAGCCTCACGGCGCCCATCCGCGCGGCCGACCTGCCGCCGGAGGTCAGCGTGACGGATTTCGAGAAGAAGATCCTCTACGCCCGCATCGGCCCCGAGTTGCGCGTGGCCGCCATGGCCGACCTGGTGGGCGACGACACGGGCCTGGACCAGGGCCGGCTCGCCTCGCTAATGCGCTCGGTGCGGGCCACCTTGCCGCGCGCGGCCGACTACGCCCAGGCCCGGCCCTGGGCCGGCCTGCGCCCGGCCACGCCCAGCGGGGCACCGCTGCTCGGCGCCAGCGGCGTGCCGGGGCTGTGGCTCAACGTGGGCCATGGCGCGCTGGGCTTCACGTTCTCCTTCGCCACGGCCGACATCGTGGCCGAGCTGGTGTCGGGGCGCGCCAGCCCGCTGCCGCTGGACGGCCTGCGGCTCTGACGACCAACGGCCCCGTCGGGGGCCGGGGCCATTCAAAGGAACTTGTAGCTGGCCGTGATCGTGTAGGAGCGGCCGCGCGGGTCGGCCACGCGCGGCTCCCAGGAGCTGCCGGCGCCGGTGTTGCTGTCGTAGGCGGCCGAGAACGGCGGGTCGTCGTTGGTCAGGTTCTTGATGCCGAAGGTCAGGCCGAGGTTGCGGATGCCGCGGTAGCTGACGCTCAGGTCGTGGGTGATGTACTTGGCGACGTTGGGCCTCCAGTCCGGCGGCGCGACGCTGCCGTTGGCCACGCCGGGCAGCTGTGCGTCCTTGTAGCCGGCGCGCCAGCGCTGGATGACGGCGAAGCCCCACACGCCTTCCTCGTAGCTCCCGCTCAGCGAATGCTTCCAGCGCAGGCCCAGGTCGCCCGAGCGCGTGAACACGCCGATCTCGCTGGCCCCCATGGGCGCACTGGTGATGAGGCGCGAGCGCTTGTCCAGCAGGTAGCTGCCTTCCAGCCCGACGGTCAGGCGGCCGTCGCCCAGCTTCTGGGTGCCGCGCAGCGAGAGGTCCACGCCCTTGGTGATGGTCTCGCCCGCGTTGACGTTGCGGTTGTCGATGGCCAGCAGCGTGCCGCTGGCGTCGCGCAGGAAGTTGTCCGGGAACAGGCCGAAGTTCTTGACCATGTCGGTCAGCGAGATGGCCTGGATGGTGCCGGTCTTGCGGATCTGCCACCAGTCCGCGCCGAGCGTCACCTCCGGCCGTGGCGACCAGACGAAGCCCCAGCTCCACTGCCGGCTCTTCTCGGGGCCGAGCGCGGGCTTGCCGCCCGTCAGGATGGTGGGCGTGATCGCCGCGCAACCGGGCTTGGTGGCGTCCACCACGCCGCCCGCGCAATTGAGCGGGTCGACGAGGTCCTTGCCGGCGTAGGTGCTCTCCGTGATGCCGTTGTAGAGCTGGTTGAAGGTGGGCACGCGGAAGCCCCGCGTCGCGGAGGCCCGCACCATCAGCTGGTCGAGCGGCTGGTAGCGCAGCGAGAACTTGGGGTTGGTCGTCGCGCCGAAGCCGGTGTAGTCGTCGCGGCGCACGGCGACGGTGGCCTCCAGCTTCTTGAACACCGGCACCAGCAACTCGACGAACACGGCCTTGATGTCGCGCTTGACGGTGTCCAGCGTGTTCACGCTGTCGAAGGGCGCGTTGAAGATGGTGGCCTGCGTGGCGGCATCGGTGGCGTTGCCGTTGAAGCGGTACTTCTCGGTGCGCAGGTCGGTGCCCACGGCGGCCATGAGGTCGCCGGCGGGCAGCTTCATGACGGGGCCGCTGGCCGTGAAGTCGGCCTGCTGCAGCGTGTACTTGCCGCCGTACAGCGTCACGCCATCGGCACGCACGGCGTCCAGCGCGGCGAGCGCCGTGGCCGACTGCGAGATGCCGTCGGCCGCGAAGGGGTTGAGCGTGCCGTTGTTGATGAGCGCAGCAAAGGGCTTGCTGTAGAAGTAGCCGTGCTGCAGCAGCGAGGTGGTCTTGCTGGTCGCGATGGACACGCCGGTGCGGTAGTCCCAGGCGCCTGCCAGCGGGCCTTCCGCGCCGACGAGCAGGCGCTGCGTGTCGGCGGTGGTCTCGATCTCGCGGTTGCCGCAGGGCATGCAGCGCCAGCGCAGAGCCAGCGGCTGGCCGCGGTTGGCCTCGATGGACGGGAAGACCGCCGCCATGGCATTGAAGACGCTGTTGTACGCCTCGCCCGTGCTGGGGTAGGCCAGGTTGTAGAACGGGTTGGTGGTGGAGGTGGAGCTCGTGATCTGGCTGGGCGAGAAGCTCTTGCTCGACACGACATGGCCGCCGACGAACTCGGCGAACACCTGGTGCTCCGCCAGTGCCAGCGTGCCGCGCAGCACGGCGTTGGTGGACTGCACGGGCTGCTGCAGCACCGCCGCGCGGCCGGTGTCCCACGCGCAGCCCCACTTGGCCGACGGCGTGGACCACAGCACCTCGTCATACGCAGCCTGGCCCGCGATGGACGAGCAGCCGGCCTGGCCCGGCAGGTCCAGCGCGTTGATGCCGTTCATGGCCACCGAGGTGCCGGGCTGGACGGGCCCGGTGCTGCGCCCGGCGGTGCTGAGGTTGTCGCGGCTCAGCGCGTTGTAGAGGCTGGAGATGGCGAACACGGTGGCGTAGGGCGTGCCGCGCGTGTCCACCGAGAGGCCGCGGTTGGGCTGGAAGGTGTTGACGAAGTCGCGCTGGTCGCCGCGCAGCAGCTTGGCGTCGCTGTACGACACCGAGGCCAGCACGTTGAACTTGTCGGCCCCCAAGTCGCCGAAGCCGCCGGTCAGCTTCACGCGCCCGATGTTGCCGCCGCCGGCCTCGGTGATGTCGGCGAAGGTCTCGGCCTCCAGGCCGCTGTAGTTCTTGCGCAGGATGAAGTTGATGACGCCGGCGATGGCATCGGTGCCGTACAGCGCCGACGCGCCGTCCTTCAGGATTTCCACGCGTTCGATGGCCGACATCGGGATGGAGTTCAGGTCCACCACGCCGCCGTTGAGGCCGTGCGCCGCGACGCGGCGGCCGTTGAGCAGCACCAGCGTCGACGCCGCGCCCTGGCCGCGCAGGTTGGCCGACGAGGCGCCGTTGTTGCCACGCGCCTGGCCGGCGGCGACGTCGGCGTTGGAGGCGAGGTTGTCCATGCCGTTGCCGTTGATCGACAGCGTGGCGATCAGCTGCTCGGCCGACACGATGCCCTGGCGCTCGATGTCCTTGCGCGTGATGACCTGGACGGGCAGGGCGCCCTCGTCCTTCACGCGCTTGATGCTGGAGCCGGTGATCTCCACCCGTTCGAGCTGGCTGCCTGCCTCGGCCTGCGCCATGCCGGCACCGGCATGCGCCGCCAGACCGAGGATGGCCAGTTGCCCCACCAGACGATTCATCTTCATTCTTTGCTCCAAGCAAGCGGTTCGACGCTGCCGATGTTCGCTGCGGCTGGCGAGCCCGCCCAGGGGGCCGCACCCCGGTTGTTGCGTGCCGTTCAATGAATGCTTGTGCGCTGCGCATAACCTGCGGGTATGCGCACCCGGCCATCGCACATGCGCGGTGCAGGGCCGCGCCCCTACAGTGCGCGCAGCACCTTGCGAAGGACCGTGATGCCCCCCGATTCCCTTGGCCGCCGCCAACCCGCTCACCACCGCCCGGGCCTGTGGTGATGCGCGCCGGTCTCTGCGCGATCGTCTTGCCGCTGGCCTTGCTGGCGGGTTGTGCTGCCCCGCAAGCGCCCGGCCCGGCGCAAGCGGCGCAAGTGGCGCAAGTGGCGCAGGCCGCACTGGCGCGCGCCGGCCTGCCGCCCGGCAGCCTGGCCTACGCGCTGCAGCCGCTGGACGGCTCGCGGCCGGCGTTGACCCAGCGCGCCGACGACGCGATGGTGCCGGGCTCGGCGATGAAGCTGGTGACAGCCGTCGTCGCGCTCGACCGGTTGGGCATCAACCACCGGGGGCGCACGGAGCTGCTGGCCGCGTCGGCGCCCGTTGATGGCGTCGATGGGTCGGTCATCGAAGGCCCGCTGATCCTGCGCGGCGGGGCCGACCCCGACCTCGACTGGCCGGCGCTGTGGTGGCTGCTGCGCCAGCTGCGCGAGCGCGGTGTGCGTGACATCCGCGGAGGGCTCGTCGTCGACCGCACGCTGTTCACGCCGGCCCGCCTCGACGTCGGCCTGCCGCCGTTCGACGACGCGCCCGAGTTCGCCTACAACGTGATCCCCGATGCGCTGCACTTCAACGGCAGCCTGCTCGACATCGAGTTGCAGGCCACGCCCACCGGTGCCGCCGCGCGCGCGCTGCCGGCGCTGCCAGGCCTGACCGTGGATGCCAGCGCCATGACGCTGTCCACGCGCGCCTGCAAGGACTGGGACGAGGACTGGCGGCCGGCACAACGCCAGGCTGCAGGCGACGGCTGGGTGTTGAAGCTGCAAGGCAGCTTTCCCGCCGGCTGCCAGCAGCGCGCGTCACTGCAGCTCGTCGATCGCCAATTGCTGGTGGCGGCGGCAGTGCGCCAGCTCTGGCGCGAGCTGGGCGGCACGCTGGGGCCGGGCGATGCCGAAGCCGCCGCACCGCCCGGCGCCGTCGTGCTGGCCACGCACACCGGCCGACCGCTGGCGGAGGTGCTGCGCGGCGTCATGAAGCGCAGTGACAACGCGCTGGCACGGCTGGTCTATCTGCAACTGGGTGCGCAGGCGGCACAGCCGGGCGAGCCCACGCTGGCTGCCGCCGATCGCGTGGTGCGGGCCTGGTTTGCCGCCCATGCTCTGGACGACCGCGGTCTGGTGCTGGACAACGGCTCGGGCCTGTCGCGCAGCGAGCGCATCAGCCCTGCGCAGTTGGCCGGCTTGCTTCGAGCCAACCAGGCGGGCGCCCAGGCGCCAGAGTTGCTTGCCGCGCTGCCGGTCGCTGGCGTGGACGGCACGCTGTCGCGTCGCCTGAAGGACGGCCCGGCCACGGGCCTGGCGCGTCTCAAGACCGGCACGTTGCGCGATGCGGTGGGGTTAGCTGGCCTCGTGCCCGACGCGTCGGGCCGGCCGTGGATCTTTGTCTCGCTGATCAACGACCCCGAAGCTGCTAAAAAGGGGCGCCCGGTGTTGGATGCGCTCGTGGATTGGGTTGCGGCGCAGCGCTGAGGGCCTCGCCGCAGCGTCGGACATACTACGCAGGCTGACCCTTGCTCTGGTCAGTCGGAGAGCAGGCGCAATGCAGTCGTCACTACGCGCCATTGTCATGGCTGTCGGGTTTCTGTTGTTGGTGGCCGCAGTGATGGCGTTCGGCCAGCTGGACGACTCCACGGCCAGTGCTGTGGGTCCGGCTGTGCTCGGTGTCATTGGGGCATCCATCTTTCTGGTCGGGCTGTTCATGCCGGAGCGAGGGCTTTGGCGGCAGCCGGATGCGGACCGAGGTGATGTTGACCTGGGCGGTGCTTCGCTTCCTTATGACGATGGGCACACCTTGCCCTCCCTGGACGACAGCATTGATGGCAGCTTGTAGCCGTCGACGCCTGGGACGTTGGTGCTCGAGTTCGAACCCACGGTCAACGGCCCACCATCCGGGCGAGTGGGTCTTGATCGTGGGACAGATCAAGGCGCCAGAGGGGAAGTTCATGGACTGGTACAAGGCCGAGGGCTGCAACCCGCGCTAGACAAGATGCTTTGGGCCGTTGCCAAGAAGTCGCCGGATTGGAAATTCGTCCACCCTCCCGAGCTGGCGTTCTCTTGCCCATGCGGGCTCTACGCCGGCCTCGCAACGGCTGGCGGGTCGGCGGTCGAGCAGGCGTGCGAGGCCCATAGGAAGCAAAAGTCGCGCGCCTTCCGTTGATGCCGGCCGAGGCGTGCGGCGCGCGCTCAATGCATGGCAGGTCGAGGCCAGCAGATTGTTGCTGTATCCGTTGCGGCGACAGTGCTCACGGACACGGCCAGCGGTTCAAACGTGCTCATTGGCGCTGGCCGGAACGCGGTTCGTCGTGGGCCGGTCTGGATGAAGGCTCGCTGTTGTGGGCGTCCTGCAATGCCTGGCGAAGCTGATCGCACAGTGTCTGGATCTGCTCGTTCAACTGCTGCGCCTGCGGCGCCAGCGCTGCGGCCAGGGCGTCGGGCGCCGTGACGGCTTGATGCAGCGCCTGCGCCAACTGCGCCACCTGCGCCGCGCCCACCGCCGGCGCGGCACCGAGCTGGGCGTGGCACACCTCGCGCCAGCGCTGCATCTCTGACGCGTTCAGCAAATCGGGGCAGCCCTCGCTGTACCGGGCGACATAGGCCTGCGCCGCGCGGCGCAACGTGGCGACTCGCCCGGCGACGTTGCGCAAGGCCATGTCCACGTCCAGCGCCGGCATGCGGCGCAGGCGCTCGATGAAGGCCGCATCATCGGCGGCGCTCGCGTCGCCCTGCGGTACCGCGCCCGGGCCCGCCGCCACGGCGTTGGGCCCGGGCAGCCAGCGCAGCAGCGTCGCATACAGCGCGGCGGGTTCCACGGGCTTGGCGATGTGGTCGTTCATGCCGGCCGCGAGGCAGGCGCGCCGGTCCTCGGCGAAGGCGTTGGCGGTCATCGCGATGATGGGCAGCGCGCTGCCCAGTTGCCGGCGGATCTGCCGGCTCGCCTGCAGCCCGTCGGTGCCGGGCATCTGCACGTCCATCAGCACCAGGTCGTACGGGCCTTGTTGCAGAAGGGCCAGGGCCTCGCCGCCATGGCTGGCCACCTCCACGCGCAGGCCGACGGCGCGCAGCAGCTCGCGCGCCACTTCCTGGTTGATCGCGTTGTCCTCGGCAAGCAGCACGCGCTGCCCGGCGTGGTCGCGGCGCAGGCGAAGTTCGGCCTCCAGCGTTTCGTCCGTGCGCGCGGTCTTTGCGGCGCGGGATCGGGGCCTGAGCACGCGCAGCAGCGCATCGTGCAGCACGGACGGCGTGATGGGCTTGACCAGCACCGCGTCGAAGCGCGCCTCGCCGGCACGCCGCCACATCGTCTCGTCGTCATAGGCGGTGGTCATCAGTGCCGGCACCGCCTGCGAGGCGTGCTGCTCGCGCAGCGCACGCAACGTCTGCACGCCGTCCAGCGGCGCCATGCGCCAGTCCAGCAAGATGACGTCGAAGCTGCGGCCCTCGGCGGCTTCGGCCTGCACGCATTGCAGCGCGGCCGTGCCGCTGTCGACCGCCTCGGGCCGCAGGCCCAGCAGGGCCAGGCATTCCGTCAGCGCCACGCGCGACTCCAGCAGGTCGTCGACGACGAGCGCCCGCAGGCCTTGCAGCGCGGGCGTCGGCGTGGGCGCCATCGTTTCGGCGCGGCCCAGCCGTGCGGTGAACCAGAACGTGCTGCCCTCGCCGGGCACGCTGTGCACGCCCGCCTCGCCGCCCATCAGCCGTGCCAGGTGTCGCGTCAGCGCCAGGCCCAGCCCGCTGCCGCCGTGGCGCCGTGCGATCGAGGCGTCAGCCTGCTCGAACGCGCGGAACAGCTCGGCCTGCCGCTCGGCGGTGATGCCCGGGCCGGTGTCGCGCACCTCGAAGCGCGCCAGCAGCCAGGCTTGCTCTTCTTCCAGCAGCTCGGCCTTCAGCCGTACCCAGCCGCGCTCGGTGAACTTGACGGCGTTGGACAGCAGGTTGATGAGCGCCTGGCCCAGCCGCTGGGGGTCGCCGCGCAGCCGCGCGGGCAGGTGGTCCGTGTCGAGCACGAGCTCCAGCCCCTTGCTGCGTGCGGTGTCTTCGACAAGGCCGAACGCGGCGGCAAACACCTCGTCGCGGGAGAACTCCACGTCCTCCAGCACCAGCTTGCCGGCTTCGACCTTGGAGATGTCGAGGATGTCGTTCAGCAGCCGCAGCAGGTGCCGCGCGGCGGCGTCGACCTTGGTCAGCCGGTCGCGGATGCCGTCTTCCGTGGCCGTGCGCAGCATGAGATGCGTCAACCCGATGATGGCGTTCATCGGCGTGCGGATCTCATGGCTCATGTTGGCCAGGAAGTCGGTCTTGGCGCGATTGGCGGCGTCTGCCGCCGCCTTGGATTCGGCCAGCGCCGCTACCGAATTGGCCAGCTCCGCCTCCTTGCCGATGAGCGCCTGCATGGCCTTCTCGCGCGCTCGCCAGGCGCGCAGCAGCATCAGGTGGAAGGCCAGCGACAGGCCGATGAAGACGAGCACGAACGCGCACACATAGGTGAACTCGCTCCACCACGGCGCCAGCACCTGGTCGCGCGGCAGGCTCACGAGCACGAACAGCGGGTAGCTGCGCAGCTGCCGGTACGCGACGATGCGGTGCACGCCATCGACCGAGCTGGCCGTGGTGTAGACGGCCTCGGCGCGCCCCTGCGCGAGCGCCTCGCGCGTCTGCGGAGACTCGAAGCGCATCACCTCCTCGTCGCGGCGCATGAGCACCGCCGGGTGGCGCACGTAGATGCGCCGTTCTTCATCGAACAGCGCCACCGTGCCGCCGGTGCCGAGGGCGATGGAGCGGAAGGTGTTGGCGATCGCCTCGATGTTGACGTTCTGGTAGACCACGCCGTCGAAACGGCCGTCGGCGCGGCGCAGTGCGCGGGCCACCGGCATCACCCAGTCCCCGGTGATGCGCGACTTCAGCGGCAGCCCGAAGACGATGCCGGGGGCTGTCGTCGCGGCGATGAAGAACTCGCGGGACGCGACGTTCAGCAGCTGCCCTTTAGGCACGCTGGTGCCGTAGATGACCTGGCCTTGTGCGTTGCTGGCGCGCAGCCCGGTGGTGTCGGGCACCAGGTTCTCGAGCGTGCCGAGCTTGGCGGAGAAATCGTCCGGCTGGAAGTTGCCGGCGGTGCTGTCGATCCGGTGGCGCTCGGCCGCGCGGGCCAGCGTGCGGTCGATGACGTCGACGCGGCTTCGCAGCGAACTCTCCAGCGCCAGGGACAGGCTGGCCACCTGCGTCTGCGCAGACGTGATGGCGCTTTGGTAGCTCTGCCACAGCGAAAAGGCTGCCAGCGACAGCACGGCGGCCAGGCTGCCGGCCAGCGACAGACCCAGGCGCCCGGTCACGACCTCCCTGAAGAGCCGTGAGCCAGAACGGTCAACGGACATGACGGCTCCCCTGCGTTGTCGCAGTGTTGCCGTTTCATTCTAGGAGGCTGTCGGGCTATGACACCGCGGCGCCCAGCAGGCGGAGGGTGCCGGCGTCTGCATCCATCTCGGCGACGGCGCCGACCGGCACGGTCAGCTGGCGGCGGATGTGGCCGATGGCCGCGCCGCGGTACACCGGCACGTTCAGCGGCAGGAAGTAGTCGTCGAACACTTCGTCCAGCGTCAGGCTGCCATAGCCTTCGCCGGGGTCGCACTTGGTGAAGCGGCCCAGCACGACGCCGGCCAGCCCGTTGAAGGCGCCGGCCAGCCGCAGCGTGCAGAGGCTGCGGTCGAGGGCGTAGATGTACTCGTTGACGTCCTCCAGGAACAGCAGCGCACCCCGGCAGTCGGGAAAGTAGGCCGAGCCGGCCAGCGAGGCCAGCACGGTGAGGTTGCCGCCGACGAGCCGGCCCTGCGCACGGCCGCCGCGCAGCGTGGCGATGCGTTCGTCGCGCTGCACGAGGCTGTCGCCAGCGGACGGCACGGGGTTGCGCAGCAGCGCGGCCTCGGCGTTCATCGCCACCGCCTTGAAGCTCTGCACGGCATAGTCATTCCACTCGGAGCTGGCGACCGGGCTGTGGAAAGTGACCAGGCCGGTCTGGCGGTGGATGGCGTTGACGAGGCTGGTCAGGTCGCTGAAGCCGCCGAAGAACTTCGGTCGGCGGCGGATGAGGTCGTAGTCCAGCTTGTCGACGATGCGGCCGCATCCGGAGCCGCCTTTCAGCGCCAGGATGCCGGCGACGCTGTCGTCCGCGAACATGGCGTTGATGTCGCCGGCGCGCTGCGCATCGGTGCCGGCAAACGGGCCGCGCCGCGCGGCGACATGCTCGCCCGGCTTGACCTTGAAGCCCAGCGCCTGCAGCGCTTCGATCGCCAGCTGCAGCGGCTCGCGCTCGAAGGTCGCGTTGGCGGGGCTGACGAGGCCCAGCGTGTCGCCGGGCCGCAGCCGGCGTGCGCGCAGCGTGCCGTTCTGAGCCGGGGTGGGCGAGGCTGCCAGCAGGCTCGCGGCCGCGGCGGTGAGTTGCAGGAGTCGTCGGCGTGGGGTGTTCATGGGGGTCACAGGTCGATGTCGTGCATGCCCGGGCGCCCGGGCGGGTGTGGGGCGCTGCGGCCGCTATGTTGCTTGATTCGCGAGCGGCAGGCCGTGCCGGGCCTGACCGGTGCCGGCGGTCCCGCATCGACGGGGGCGTTCCGCGCTTGAGGTGAAATCGGGGCATGACGGAATCCGACCTGCCCCCACTGCCCACCATCGCGCCCGGCCGCTATCGCCACTACAAGGGCGGCGAGTACGAGGTGCTCGCCGTTGCGCGGCACAGCGAGACGCTGGAGCCGCAGGTGGTCTACCGGCCGCTCTACAACGACACCGGCTGGTGGGTGCGGCCTTACGACATGTTCACCGGCACGCTGGAGGTCGACGGCGTGCTCAGGTTGCGCTTCGAGCGGCTGGCCGGATGAACCTCGCCCTGGAGTCGCCCGACCAGCCCGATGTCATCGCGCTCATCGAGGCGCTCGACGCCTATCAGGACGGTCTCTACCCGCCCGAGAGCCGCCATGCGCTGGATCTGCGCGTGCTGGTGCAGCCGCATGTGCTGTTCGCGGTTGCGCGTGACGCGCACGGCGCGGCGGTGGGCTGTGGCGCGGTGGTCCTGCAGGCGTCGGCGGGCGAGCTCAAGCGCATGTACGTCAGCCCGGCCGCGCGGGGGCAAGGCGTGGGCCGGAGCCTGATCGAGCGTCTGGCGCACGAGGCGCTGCAGCGTGGGTGCCGGGTGTTGCGGCTGGAGACCGGTCCCTACCAGCCCGAGGCGCTGGGCCTGTACGCGGCCTGCGGCTTCGCGCGCCGCGGGCCGTTCGGGGCTTACGCCGACGACCCGCTGAGCGTGTTCATGGAGAAGGCACTGGTCACAGCACCCGCGGCAGATCGCGCCTGACGGCGACGCGGTCGCCGAAGTCGAAGTGCCACCATTCGGAGGGGGGGCCGTATCCAGTTCTCTTCACTCGCGCACCTTGCCGGCTGGCAAGGTGTTGCACTTCGGATTTGAGACCGCCGCCTGATGTCCACATCTGCAACTTCCCCCAGCTTTTCCATCAACGCAGACGGCCTGCTCATCGGCCGCACCGTGGGCGTGTGTCTGCTGCTGGATCTTCTCTACCGCATCACGTGCTGGATGACTGGTGCGCCGTACTACAGCCCGGCGTTCGAGCGCACGATGGAACAAATCGGGCCCATCCCGTTTGCCTTGCTGGCGGTGACCGTCGGCCCGGTGCAGGAGACGCTGGTCTTCCAAGCGGTTCCGGTCGCGTTGATCCACCGCGTCTTCGAGAAAAGCCGCCATGCCGCACTTGCCACATCCGCTCTGCTGTTCGGCGCAGCCCACCTCATCTATGGTTGGCAGTATGGACTGTTCGGGGTGCTTGGCGGGGTAGTGTTCTGTAGCGCCTACCTCGCGCGCGAGAGGCAGCCCATACGTGCGATCGCAGTCGTCTCGCTGGCCCACGCCGTCAACAACCTGTTCTTCGTCTTGGTCGCCGTGCATGACGGCAAGTTGCCGCTCGCCGCAGCATTGCGTGGACCGACCGCCTGACCAACGCTCGTTGCGATGAGCCCTCGGGATTCCGCACGCGCGGACTGACAGGCGACCGGACAAAGCTTGCCACCGCAGCTGCCCTGCCTGATCGGCGTCGAGGCATGCGCCAGCGCTCACCATTGGGTGCGTAAGTTGCAAACGCAGAAGCGATCAGCCAGGCGGTCAGCCGGCCGCCAATGCGGCACTGGTCACAGCACCCGCGGCAGATCGCGCCTGACGGCCACGCGGTCGCCGAAGTCGAAGTGCCACCATTCGGTGGGGATGCCGTGGAAGCCGGCCTCGCGCATCGCCGCGCGCAGCCAGCCGCGTTCGGTGAGGTGCTGTGTCGTCAGCGCGCCCAGCGCCAGGTGTTCGGCCTCATGGTCGGGGTGGGAGGCCAGCGTCATCTCGTCGAAGCCGCTGCCCATGTCGACCTCGCGGCCAAGCGGGTCCAGCAAGGTCAGGTCCACGGCCATGCCGAAGCTGTGGATGGAGCCGCGCTCGGGGTGGGCGAGGTAGAGCGTCAGCGGCGTGCCGTGCAGCTCGTCCCACAGGCGCTGTTGCACACGCTGGGGGCGCAGCGCATCGAGCACCAGCAGGCGCCAGCCGGGGCGGCGGGCGTGCAGCCAGGCGGCGGCGTGCTCCAGGGCGTCGGCGGCTTCGCGGCGCAGCCAGTGGCAGTCGAAGCCGTCGTACACGGCGTGCCCCACAAAGTTGTTGGCGGTGGCGTAGCGCAGGTCCACCGCGATGCCGTGGCCCAGCGTGTCGAGGCGGCGGAAATCGGCATGGCCGGCGATGTCTTCGATACGGATCATGTCAGGTGGCAGGGCCGTTGGTGGCGATGAGTCGTGACGGGCCGAGTGCGACGCGGGCAGCGGGTCGGTCACAGCCGCTCGAGGTGCTCGTGTGCGGCAGTGGTGATGAACTTGACGAGGCGGCGCGAGGCCTGCGCCAGCGGCGCGCTCGCGGCGCTGAGCAGGTAGAGCTGCACCGGCACGGCGGGCGTGAGGTGCCGCACGCGCACGCGGCTCTGGTCGGCGCTGGCGGCGGTGAACGGGTCCACCAGCGTCATGCCGACCCCGGCTTCGACGAGGGCCCGCGCGAGCTGGTAGGTCTGCACCGTGACGCGGCTGCTGAGCGGCAGGCCCAGGGCCTCGCCAGCGTGGTGCAGCAGGCCGGCGAGCGGGTCGTCGCTCTGCAGGCCGACGATCTCGGTGCGGATGTCGGCCAGGTTCAGCGGGCCGTCGCCCAGCGCCTCGGGGCTGCCCAGCGGGCACAGCGCCATCATGGCGCCGCTGGCGATGGGTTCGGCCTTGATGCCCGGGTGGCGCGGGTCCTGCAGCGACAGCGCCAGATCGGCCTCGCCGAGCAGCAGCGCCGACACGATCTCGCGCGTGTGGTGCGTCGCCAGCGAGCAGCTGGCGTTCGGGAAGGCCTTGCACCAGGGCGTCATCGCCGCCGGCAGGATGGCGGTGGCCAGCGCGGGCGTGGCCACCAAGCGCACCTGTTCGCTCTCGCCATGGCGCAGGTTGGCGGCCAGGCGGCGGATGCCGACGAGGTCGCGGTTGAGCTTGTCGATCTCGACGAACAGGCGCTGCGCCTCGGGCGTGGGGTAGAGCTTGCCGCGCACGCGGTCGAACAGCGGCATGCCCAGCTGCAGCTCGCAGTGCTGCAGCACCTTGGTGACCGCAGGCTGCGAGATGTGCAGCAGCTGCGCCGCGCCGCTGACGGTGCCGGCCTGCATGATGGCGTGGAAGACCTCGATGTGGCGCAGCCTCACTTGCGGTACACCCCTTCGAAATTGACGCTGCCGTTGGGTGCCATCTTGAAACCCACCACGTCTTTTCGGATGGGGATGTAGACGGTCGAGTGCGCCATCGTGATCCAGGGCCGTTCGCGCTTGAAGATCTCCTGCGCCTTCTCGTAGAGCGCGTTGCGCCGGCCCTGGTCGGGCGTGGCGCGCGCCTCGTCGATGAGCTTCTCGAACTCCGCGTTGCAGAACTTGACGCCGGTCTTGTTGGTCGCGCAGCTCAGGTTGGGCGTCAGGAAGTCGTCCGCGTCACCGGTCTCGCCGCTCCAGCCGCTCATGTAGACGTTGTGCTCGCCGTTGTTGGCGCGCTTGAGGTACTCGCCCCATTCGTAGGTCTTGATGTGCGCGCGCACGCCGATCCGGGCCCAGTCCTGCTGGATGAGCTGGGCCATCAGCTGGCCGTTGGGGTTGGTGGGGCGCTGCACGGGCAGGGCCCAGAGGTCGATGTCGAAGCCGTCGGGGAAGCCGGCCTTGGCCAGCAGCGCGCGGGCGCGGGCCGGATCGAAGTCGTTCTTCAAGGCCTTGTTGTAGCCCGGAATGGACGGCGGGAAGGCGCTCACCGCCTGCATGGCATCGCCGCGCGGGAACAGCGCCTTGAAGATGGCATTGCGGTCGATGGCGATGTCCAGCGCCTCGCGCACGTCGCGCCGGTCGGTCGGCGGCTTCTTCAGGTTGAAACCCAGGTAGGAGATGTTCAGGGCCTGGATCTTCTCGATGCGCACATTGGGGTTGCCGGCCAGCGTGGTCAGGTCGACATCGCGCAGCGGCGCGGTCACGTGGCATTCGCCGACGGCGATCTTCTGCACGCGCACGTTGGGCTCTCGGCTGATGCTGAAGACCAGCCGGGTCGTCGGCTGTACGCCGCCCCAGTAGCCGGGGTGGGCGAGCATGCGCAGCACATCGTCCTTGGCGTAGCTCTTGAACATGAACGGGCCGGCGCCCACCGGCCGCACGTTGATCTGGCTGGCCTTGCCGGCCTTCAGCAACTGCGCGCCGTACTCGGCCGACTGGATGCCGGCCCAGGCGAAGGCAAAGTTCGCGACAAACGTCACGTTGGGCTGCCGCAGCCTGAAGCGCACCGTGTGGTCATCGACACGGTCGATGCCCTCGATCAGCTTGGCCAGGCCCAGGTTCTGCGGATAGACAAAGTTGACCGGAAAGGCCTTGTTGAACGGGTGATTGGGGTCGATGAAGCGCTGGAACGTGAACAGCACGTCGTCGGCGTTGAAGTCCCGCGTCGGCTTGAACCAGGGCGTGCTGTGGAATTTCACGCCCTCGCGCAACTTGAAGGTGAAGCTTTTGGCGTCGGCCGAGATCTCCCAGCGGGTGGCGAGCTTGGGCGTCAGCGCGGTGGTGGGGCGCTTGAAGCCGAGCAGGCCGTCGAACATCTGGGTGTTGACGGTGTTGGTGCTGCCGCTGTCCCACATGCCGGGGTCGAAGCCCTCGGGGCTGGCGTCCGAGCAATAGATCAGCGGCTTGCCTTGCGCGTTGGCGGCCGGTCCGGTGAGGGCCAGCAGCGCCAGCAGGGCCAGGTAGAGAGGCTTCTTCACTTCAGGGACGATGGGCGTCGAAATGCGTAGGGCATGGATTGTTGGCGAGAGCCTGCAGGTCTCAAGCGACACGAGCGTTCGGGTGCATAACCCAGACTTATATCGCCCGCCGAGGCCGGGCCGTCTGGTTCGGGCACCGCCCTGCTCGCAGGCGCCACGACACGGCCGCCGGCGGCGCCGCGTTGTAGGCTGCCGCGTCGTGCCGGCCCGGCGCGCTTTTCGAGGATTGAACACCATGCAGAAGATCGCCGTGATCGCCGGGGACGGCATCGGCCAGGAAGTCATGCCCGAGGGCCTGCGCGTGCTGCGCGCCGTGGCCGACCGCTTCGGCCTGCCGCTGCACTTCGACGAATTCCATTTCGCCGACTGCCGCTACTACGAGCAGCACGGCGACATGCTGCCGCCCGACTGGAAGGAGCAGATCGGCGGGCATGACGCCATCTTCTTCGGCGCGGTCGGCTGGCCGGCCATCGTGCCGGACCATGTATCGCTTTGGGGCTCGCTGCTGAAGTTCCGCCGCGAGTTCGACCAGTACGTGAACCTGCGCCCCGCGCGGCTGCTGCCCGGCGTGCGATCGCCGCTGGTGGACCGCCAGGGCCGGCCGCTCGTGCCGGGCGACATCGACATGTGGATCGTGCGCGAGAACACCGAGGGCGAGTACTCCAGCGTCGGCGGGCGCATGTACGCCGGCACCGAGCGCGAGATCGTGCTGCAGGAAACGGTGATGAGCCGCGTCGGCGTGGACCGCGTGCTGCGCTTCGCCTTCGAGCTGGCCGCCCGGCGGCCCCGCGCCAGGCTGACGTCGGCCACCAAGAGCAACGGCATCGCGATCACCATGCCCTACTGGGACGAGCGCGTCGAAGCCATGGCGCGCGAATTCCCCGGCGTGGCGGTGGACAAGTTCCACATCGACATCCTGTGCGCCCACTTCGTGCAGCGGCCGCAGGCCTTCGACGTCGTGGTGGCCAGCAACCTGTTCGGCGACATCCTCTCCGACCTGGGCCCCGCCTGCACCGGCACCATCGCGGTCGCGCCGTCGGCCAACCTGAACCCGACGCGCCAGTGGCCCAGCCTGTTCGAGCCGGTGCACGGCTCGGCGCCCGACATCGCGGGCCGGGGCATCGCCAACCCCATCGGCCAGATCTGGGCCGGCGCGATGATGCTGGACTTCCTCGGCCACCGCGCCGCGCACGACGCTGTCATGGCGGCCATCGAAGCCGTGCTGGGCGACCCGCGCGCGCCGCGCACGCCCGACCTGGGCGGCCAGGCCTCTTGTGCCCAGCTCGGCCAGGCCATCGCCGAGGCTGCGAAAATCGCCGCATGAAGCCCATCGCCTACACCCGCGCCCAGGCCCTGCCCGCCCTGCTGCAGCAACGCATCGCCGTGCTCGACGGCGCGATGGGCACCATGATCCAGCGCTACAAGCTCGGCGAGGCCGACTACCGCGGCGAGCGCTTCAAGGACCACGCCAAGGACTTGAAGGGCAACAACGAGCTGCTGCTGTTCACGCGGCCCGACGTCATCCGCGAGATCCACGAGCAATACCTGGCGGCCGGCGCCGATCTCATCGAGACCAACACCTTCGGCGCCACCTCCGTCGCGCAGGAAGACTATGACCTGCCGGAGCTGGCCTACGAGATGAACCTCGTCGCCGCGCAGATCGCCCGCGCCGCCTGCGACAAGTACGCCACACCCGACAAGCCGCGGTTTGTCGCCGGCGCGCTGGGCCCCACGCCGCGCACGGCCTCCATCAGCCCGGACGTCAACGACCCCGGCGCCCGCAACATCGACTTCGACACGCTGCGCGCCGCCTACTACGAGCAGGCCCAGGGGCTGCTGGACGGTGGCGCCGACGTCTTCCTCGTCGAGACCATCTTCGACACGCTCAACGCCAAGGCCGCCATCTTCGCGCTCGACGAGCTGATGGAAGCCACCGGCGAGCGTCTGCCGGTCATCATCTCCGGCACCGTGACGGATGCCTCCGGCCGCATCCTGTCGGGCCAGACGGTGACGGCCTTCTGGCATTCGGTGCGGCACGCGCGGCCCATCGCCATCGGGCTGAACTGCGCGCTGGGTGCCACGCTGATGCGGCCCTACATCGAGGAGCTGGCCAAGGTGGCGGGCGACGTGGCCGTCAGCTGCTACCCGAATGCCGGCCTGCCCAACCCGATGAGCGACACCGGCTTCGACGAGACCCCCGACGTCACGGCGCGCCTGGTGGGTGAGTTCGCGCAGGCCGGCTTCCTGAACATCGCGGGCGGCTGCTGCGGCACCACGCCCGACCACATCGCCGCCATCGCCAAGGCCGTGTCGGCCTACCGGCCGCGCGTGTCGGGCGAGAAGTTCTTCAGCCAGATGCTGGACGCGGCCTGAAGCCGCCAGCGGCCGCCTCATGCCGCTCCGGTCAGGCGGCCCGTTCGGGGTGGGCGGCCGCAGCGGCGCTGCGTGGCAGCAGGTGGCGACGCAGCCACACGAGCAGGTCGTCGACATAGGTGAACACCACGGGCACCACCAGCAGGCTCAGCGCGGTGGAGGTCAGCAGCCCGCCGATGACGACGATGGCCATGGGCTGACGGAAGCTGGGTTCGGCGCCCAGGCCCAGCGCGTTGGGCAACATGCCGGCGCCCATGGCGATGGTCGTCATGACGATGGGCCGGGCGCGCTTGTGGCAGGCGTCGACGATGGCCGCCATGCGTGACATGCCGCCTGTGCGCCGCGCGACGATGGCGTACTCCACCAGCAGGATGGAGTTCTTCGTCACGATGCCCATCAGCATCAGCACGCCGATGACGACCGGCATCGAGAAGGACTGGCCGGTCATCCACAACGCCAGCAGCGCGCCCCCCATGGCCAGCGGCAGCGCGCACAGGATGGTGGCGGGCTGCAGGAAGTCGTGGAACAGCAGCACCAGTACCGCGTAGATGCAGAACACGCCGATGGCCATGGCCACGCCGAAGCTCGAGAACAACTCCGCCATGCGCTGCAGCTCGCCCTGGTCGACGAAGCGCACGCCGGTCGGCAGCGAGTGCAGCGCCGGCAGCGCCAGGGCTTCCTTCTGCACCTCGCCGATGGCTCGTCCGTTGAGTTCCACCGTCAGCGTCACGTTGCGTGAGCGGTCGATGCGATCGATCTGCGAGGGGCCGCTGCCCAGGGAGATGTCGGCCACCGAGGCCAGGCTCACGCTGCCGTGGCTGCCGGCCACGCGCAACTGGCCGATGGCGGCGAGGTCTTGCCGCACGGCGTCGTCCAGCCGCACGCGGATGGCGATCTGGCGTTGCGGCAGGTTGAGCTTGGGCAGCGACGTCGAGTAGTCGCCATAGGTCGCGAAGCGCACCGCGTCGGCCAGCGCCTCGGAGGTGACACCCAAAGCGGCCGCCTTGGCGCTGTCCGGCCGGATCTGGATCTCGGGCCGTTGCAGCGCCGCGCTGGAGGTCACGTTGCCGATGCCCTTGAGCGTGCGCAGCTGCGCCTCGGCCTGTGTGGCGGCCAGCGTCAGCGCGTCGGGGTCGTCGCTGGCCAGCGTCAGCTGCAGCGCCTCGCCGCTGTTGCCGCCGCCCACCGAGATGCGCGTGCCGGGCAGCGTGCGCAGCAGGCTGCGCATCTTGGCCTCGACCTGCGACTGCTTCAGCGCGCGGTCGCTGCGGGCGGCGAGATCGACGGTCAGCGTCGCGCTGGTCAGGTCGGCGCTCGAGGAGGCGCCCATGCCGCCGCCGGTGGAGGCCGTGCCGGCGGACACGAACACGCGTTCCACCTCCGGCAGCGTCTTCAGCAGCTCGGCCGCGCGCATGCTCGTGGCGGTGGTCTGCTCCAGCGTCGTGCCGGGCGCCATCTTCAGCGTGATGCTGGTCTGGGCCTTGTCCTGGGCCGGCATGAAGGCCGTCGGAATGAAGGGCGCGACGGCGAGCGAGATGGCCATGAACAGCGCGGCGGCGGCCAGCGTCGTCTTGCGGTGCTGCAGGCCGGCACGCGCCCAGCCGAGGTAGCGCGTCATCGTCGGGCCATCGCTGTCAGCGTTGTGCGCCTGCGCCGTCTTGGGCTTGAGCAGGTAGGCCGCCATCATCGGCGTCAGCAGCCGCGCCACCAGCAGCGACGCCAGCACGGCGACCGACGCGGTGATGCCGAACTGCTTGAAGAACTTGCCCGGGATGCCGCCCATGAAGGCCGTCGGCAGGAACACGGCCACCAGCGTGAAGGTCGTCGCGATGACGGCCATGCCGATCTCGTCGGCGGCCTCCATCGCGGCCTGGAACGGGCTCTTGCCCATCAACAGGTGGCGCTCGATGTTCTCGATCTCGACGATGGCGTCGTCCACCAGCACGCCCACGACGAGCGACAGCGACAGCAGCGTGATGGTGTTCAGCGAATAGCCGACCAGCCACATGACGAGGAAGGCCGGCACGATGGACAGCGGCAGCGCGGCGGCGGACACCAGCGTGGCGCGCCAGTCGCGCAGGAATAGCCACACGACGATGACCGCCAGTGCCGCGCCTTCCAGCAGCAGGTGCATGGAGCCGTGGTAGTTCTCCTGGATGGGCTCGACCGTGTTGGACGCCTCCTGCACGGTCACGTTCGGGTGCGCCGCGGCAAAGGTCGCCACGGCCGCGCGGATGTCGCTGGCGACGCCGGTGTCCGAGAAGCCGCGCGAACGCGTGACCTGGAAGCCGATGACGCGCTTGCTCCCGTGCTTGTCGCCACGCAGGGCGATGGTGGAGCGCTCGGCGTGGCCGTCGCTGATCGTGGCGATCTGGTCCAGCCGCACGCTGCGGCCGTCGGCCAGCGGGATGGATAGCGCGGCGATGTCGGCAGGCCGGCCCACGGTGGCCAGCGTGCGCACGGACTGCCGCTGCCCGCCCAGGTCGCCCTGGCCGCCAGAACTGTCTTTCTGCACGGCCTTGAGCTGGGTCGACACGTCGGACGCCGTCACGCCCAGCCCGGCCATCAGCGCGGGCTGCAGATCGACGTGCACCTCGCGGTCCACGCCGCCGACGCGCGCCACCGAGGCCACGCCCTTCACCGCGAGCATGGCCTTGGTCACGTCGTTGTCGACGAACCAGGACAGGTCCTGCTCATCGAGCTGCGTCGATTCGACCGTGAAGGTCAGCAGCGCCGAGCCCGCGCTGGTGATCTTGGAGACGGTGGGCGAGGCCATGCTGGCGGGCAGGTCGGCCTTGGCACCGTCGATGGCGTTGCGAACCTCGTTGAGCGCTTCCTCGGAGTTCTTGTCGATGTCGAAGCTGACGCTCATGCTCACCGCGCCGTCGGTGATGGTTGTCGTGATGTGATCGAGCTTGGACAGCGAGGCGAGCTTGTCCTCCAGCTTGCGGGCGACCTCGGTCTCGAGCTGTGCGGGCGCGGCGCCCTCCAGCGAGGCCGACACCTGGATGGTGGGCAGGTCCATGTCGGGGAAGTCCTGCACCTGCAGCTTGCCGAAGGCCATCAGGCCGACGACCGTCAGCAGCACGAACAGCAGGATGGCAGGAACGGGATTGCGGATGGACCAGGCGGAGACATTCATGGCGCGGCTCCGATCAATGCGAGGCTGCGGAGGCTGCGGCCGCCGTCACGGTCACCTGAACGCCGTCCGACAGGAAGGCTCCGCCGCCGGCCACGACACGCGCGTTGGCCGGCAGGCCGTTCAGGATCTCCACGCGCTGCTGCTGGCGCCGTCCCACGGTCACGACGACGCTGTGCGCCTTGCCGGCGCCGTCCACCGTGTAGACGTAGTCGCGGCCGTCGCGCGACACCAGTGCAGTCAGCGGCAGCGTCAGCGCCGAGGTTGCCGGCAGCTCGACGTTACCGGTGGCGAACATGCCCACCCGGGCGGCGCTGTCGGTCGGCAGCGCGACATAGACCAGCGCGCGGCCGGTGTCGGTGCTCAGCACCGGGCCGACGAGGCGCACCTGGCCGTCCACGGCCTGGCCGGAGGGGAGGGTGACGTGCGCACGCTGCCCGTCCCTGATGAGCGCCAGCTGGCGCGCGTCGACCTCGGCGCGCCACTCCACGCGGCTCTGTCGCACCAGGCGGAACAGCTCCGTGCCGGCCGACACGACATTGCCCAGCACGCCGGTGCGCGTCGACACGATGCCTTCGTCAGGCGCGGTGATGCGGGTCTGGCGCAGCTGGAGCTGGGTGGCGTCCAGATCGGCCTTGGCCGAGGCCAGCGCGGCGCGCGACGTGGCCTCGGTGATGCGGTACTGCTCGACGGTCTGCGCCGACAGGCCGCCGCTGCCCTCGGCCAGCTTGGCGCGCTGCATGTTGGACGTGGCCTGCTCCAGCGTGGCCTGGGCCTGCGCGACCAGGGCCTGCTGCTTGTGCAGGTCGTTCAGCAGGCTCTCGTCTGCCAGCCGGGCCAGCAACTGGCCGCGCTTGACCCGCGCGCCCACGTCCACGGCCAGCTCGGCAATGCGCAGGCCGCCGGTCTCGGGCGCGACGATGACTTCCTGCCACGCCGCCAGCGCGCCGTTGGCCTGGATGGTCTGCGGCCACTGCAGCGTGGTGGGCGAGGTCAGGTCCACCGTCAGCACGCTGGGCGCGCTGGCGGCGGCGGCCGGGCCGCCGTCGGCAGGCTTGCTGCACGCGGTCAGGATGAGCAGGGCGGCGGCGAGGGCGCCGAAGGCGGGGATGCGGGTGGGCCGGTTCAAGAGGGGGCTCCGTTCTTGTTCGTGGTGACCGTGGCGCCGGGTGTCCAGCCGCCGCCCAAGGCCTTGTAAAGGGCGATCCAGTCGCTGACCTGGCTCTGCGTCAGCGTCAGGTCGTCGATTTCGGCGGACAGCGCGGAGCGGCGTGCCTCCTCCAGGCTCAGCAAGCTGGCCGTGCCGGCGCGCCAGTTGGCTTCGGTGGCGTCCAGGTAGCGGCGGTAAGCCTCGGCGGCGCGGTGGGCTTCGGTGGCGCGCAGGGCCGTGCTGTCGAGGTTGACCAGCGCCTGCTCCACTTCTCGCACCGCGCTGCGCACGCCCAGCTGATAACCGGCCAGCGCGCTGGTGTAGCTCGCGTTGGCGTTGTCCACCGCCGCCCGCCGCGCGCCGCCGTTGAACAGCGACATCGACAGCGCGGGCCCGAACGACCAGGTCGTCAGGCTCTGGCTGAGGCTGCGCGTGATGGCGCCACTGAGCGACAGGCTGGGGTAGAGGTCGGCCTGTGCGGCGCCGATCTCGGCGCTGCTCGCCGCCAGCTCGCGCTCCAGCGAGGCGAGGTCGGGCCGCTGGCGCAAGACCTGCGCCGGCACGCTGTCCACGGCCAACCCGGCGGGGCGCGGCACGGCCGTGCTGCCGTCGGCCATCGTCGCCAGCAGCTCGGGTTCGTCGTGGCCGGTCAGGTAGACGAGCGACTTCAGCAGCAGCGCACATTGCGCGCGCTGGTTGATGGCCGCCGAGCGGCTGCTCGCCAGGCTGGCCTGGGCCAGTGCGCCGTCGGACGGGGCCGTGAAGCCGGCCGCCACCATCGTCGCGGTCGTGGCCTCGGTGCGGGTCACCGAGACGAGTTCGCGCTCGTAGGCATCGGCCAGCAGGCCGCAGGCGCGGACCTGCACGTAGGTGTCGGCCACCTCGGCGGCCAGCGACACGCGGGCGTCGTGCCAGTCGGCCTCGCGCGCCTCGACGCGGGCGCTGGCGGCCTCGGTGTTGCGGCGTGCGCGGCCGAACAGGTCGAGCTCCCACGACGCATCCAGCCCCGCGCTGCGTGTCGTCGCGCTCGTCGCGGCCGTGCCGCCGCTGCGCGTGGCGCCGGCGGTCGCGGTGAGCACCGGCAGCGAGCCAGCGCGTGCCGTCGTCAGCGTCGCGCGCGCCTTCTCGATGCTGGCCCAGGCCTGCGTCAGCGTCGGGCTGTCGGCCTCGGCCCAGGCGATGAACCGCGTCAGCGCGGCGTCGTTGAACTGGGCCCACCAGTCCTGCAGCGCGCCGGCCTGGCCGTCGTGCGGCACGGGCGCGTGCCAGGTCATGGTGCCGGTGGTGGCCGGGGCGCGGTAGGTGGGCCCGACGGCGCAGCCGGCGAGGGCCAGCATGAGCGCGGCGCAGGCGGTCGAGAGGGCGTGTGGAATCGGTGCTTTGTGCATGAGATACCTGTTGGATCTCATGCTAGGAAGCGGGTCGGTTAAGCGGCTTCCGACAGGGTTAAGGTGGGTAAAACGGATGGCCCGCCCGGCACGGGGCCGCAGATACTCGTCACCGATGAACAAGGTCCTGCTAGTCGACGACGACGTCGAGCTCACCACCATGCTCTCGCAATACCTGCTGCGGGAGGGCTTTGACGTGCATGCGGTGCACGACGGCGAGGCCGGTGTGGCCGAGGCCATCGGCAACGGCAACGGCTACAGCATCGTCATCCTCGACATCATGATGCCGCGGCTGTCCGGCATCGAGGCGCTGCGGCGCATCCGCACGACCAGCCAGGTGCCGGTGCTGATGCTGACCGCGCGTGGCGACAACATCGACCGCATCGTCGGGCTCGACATGGGCGCCGACGACTACGTGCCCAAGCCCTGCACGCCGGGCGAACTGCTGGCCCGCATCCGCGCCATCCTGCGCCGCACCGAGGGACGCGGGCCGGCGCCCGCGGCGCCGGTTGCCAGCGGCGTGAAGCAGCTGCTGGCCGGTCCGCTGGCCCTGTCGCCCGGCAGCCGCAGCGCCACCTGGCAGGGCCAGCCGCTGGAGCTGACCGGCACCGAGTTCTCGCTGCTGGAGGTGCTGGCGCGCCAGGCCGGCCAGCTCGTCAGCAAGCAGGACATCTCGCTGCAGGCCTTCGGCCAGCCGCTGGCGCGCTTTGACCGCCGCATCGACGTGCATATCAGCAGCATCCGCCAGAAGCTCGGCCTGCGCGGCGATGGCCAGTCGTGGATACAGAGCGTGCGCGGGCGCGGCTACCAGTTGCTGCTGGACTGAGCCGCCGTGAACACCCGCTCCGCGCGCCGCCCCGGCCGGCTGTTCTGGAAGTTCTTCCTGTCCCAGTGGCTGGGCATGTTGATGACGCTGGTCGTCGTGACGACCTACTTCCATCTCAGCGGTCACGAGCCGCCGCCCCATCCCCGGGGCGAGGCGTTGTTGTTCGGCGTCGTGCCGGTCGTGCCCTTCACCACGGGGGTGATCGGGATGCTGCTGACCAGCGCCGGCCTGGCCTGGTATTTGTCGCGGCCCATCCGCCACCTCAGCTGGGCGTTGCATCAGGTGGCGGACGGGCGGCTGGAAACCCGCGTGCAGCACCGCATGGGCGGGCGGGACGACGAGATCGTCGACCTCGCCGGCGACTTCGACCGCATGGCGCGCCAGCTGCAGCAGCTCACCGAGTCGCGCCAGCAGCTGCTGCACGACATCTCGCACGAGCTGCGCTCGCCGCTGGCGCGGCTGCAGGTGGCCATCGGTCTCGTGCGGCAGGACCCGGCCAGCGCCGAGCCCATGCTGGACCGCATCGAGCGAGAGAGCCAGCGGCTGGACGCGCTGATCGAGGAGCTGCTGACCTGGCACCGCCTGGAAGCCGGCGCGGCCGTGCCGCCGCCCAGCCGGCTCGATGTCGTGGAGCTGCTGCAGGCCATCGCCGACGACGCCCATTTCGAGGCCCAGGCCCGTGGCCAGGCGGTGCGGCTGGATGCCCCCGTCGAGTTCGTCGCGCAGGTGCATGGCGAGCTGCTGTACCGGGCCTACGAAAACGTCATTCGCAACGCGATCAAGTTCAACGCGCCGGACGGCGAGGTGCTGGTCAGCGCGCGCGTGGACGCGGCCGGCCAGTGGCTGACCTGCACCGTCGAGGACCGTGGCCGCGGCGTGCCCGTCGACATGCTCGGGGCCATCTTCCAGCCCTTCGCGCGGGTGGCCGGCTCGGACAACGTGCAGGGCGTCGGCCTGGGCCTGGCGATCGCGCAGCGGGCGTTCGCGCTGCACGGCGGGCGCATCCACGCCGAGCGGCGCGAAGGCGGCGGTCTGCGCATGGTGATGGCACTCCCACGCGGCGAGCTTTACCCAGGCTAACCTTCCCGAACCGCAGGCAACACGCGGCCTTTCTAGCATCGCGTGTCGTTTGTCGCCGCGCGTTTGCCCAGAGCCATGAGATTTCCCTTCCGCCCGCCCGGCCCCTTCTGGCGGGAGTGGCTTCTGGTCAGCCTGCGAGTGTTTGCACGAACAGCCGTGGCCTTGTTCGTCGTGATGTCGCTGGCCTGGCCCTTGCTGCGTTTGCTGATGCAGCAGGCCGCGTCCACCGCCGATGGTGACGACGCCTGGCCCTGCGAGTCGCCGGCCCGCTCAAGGCGGCGCGAGGAGTGAGCGCGCGTCCTTCCCCGGGCGGCGTTCGTGCTCGCGCAGTGCCGCCGTCCCGACGCCGGGCCTTCGCCGCGTCGGCCGTCTGCGCCGGGCATGCGCTGGTGCTGCTGGGGCTGCTGCAGCATCGGCAGGCGCCATCGCGCGACGCTGCCGAGCCGGCACGGCTGCTGCAGGTCCGGTTGTTGTCGGCGCCCCGTACGCCCGCGCCGCAAGCGCCAGCGGCGCCACGGCGGCCGTCACCCGTGGCGGCTGCCGCACCCCAGCCGGTAGCAGCGCCCGTCGCACTGCCCGCGCCAGCGCGATCCATCGCCGAACCGGTGGCGGCGCCCGCGTCGCCCGGCGGCGCGGAGGCGGCCGCCGCCGCTTCGTCGGGCCCGGTCTCCGGCGGTGGTGGCGGTGGCGCGTTGTCGCTGAAGCCCTCGCGCGACGTGCTGCTGGGATCGATGGGGTCCAACGAGGCGGTCAACGATCCGCGCAGCAACACGCCCAAGCCCACCTTCGAAGAGCGCATCGCGATGGCCCTGAACCCCGAGCTGTGCGTGAAGGTGGAGCGCCTGCCCGACGGCACGATCAAGCGCTCCATGGGCAAGTGGCGCGGCGTGCAGTCGACAGCGCAGAGTTCCGGCGTCACGAGCGGTGGCGGCAGCGGTGCCGGTGTCGCCGGGTCCGGCGGCGGTGGACTGACGCTGGGCGGCGGCGGGGGTGGTGGCATACGGCTGTGCACCTAGGGTCCGTCAATGCTGAGGCCGCTTCCGGGGGGGGCGTGTGCCCCGACCGTCGCAGCCCCTCGCCCGCTGCGGGGTTGGCGGGACTCGGGCATATTGCGGCCCATGAATTCAACGACCCTACCCACCCCGGGCGACGAGCTGCCCGCCGTCGTCGACGCGCTGCGCAGCGCCCGCCAGCGTTGGCGTGATGCGCACCGGCGCGGCGGTGATGGCCGCGAGCTGCCGTCCCGCGAGCTGCTGGCCGCCATGGTGCAGAGCCTGTCGGGCGCGTTGTTCCCGATGCGCCTGGGCCCGCCCACGCTGCGACCCGAGGACGAGGATTTCTATGTCGGCCACACGCTCAGTGCGGCGATGGTCACGCTGCGCCAGCAGGCGGCGCTGGAGCTGCGCCACGACGCGCGCCAGCGCGGCGATGCGTCACCGGTGAGCGATGCCGACGAGCTGGCCAGCCGGTTCCTGCGCCAGCTGCCCGAGGTGCGGGAACTGCTGGACAGCGACGTGCTGGCCGCCTACCAGGGCGACCCTGCGGCGCGCAGCGTCGACGAGGTGCTGCTGTGCTACCCGGGGCTGCGCGCGCTGATCAGCCACCGCCTCGCGCATGAGCTGTACCGGCTGGGCCTGCCGCTGATCGCGCGTGTCGTGGCCGAACTGGCCCATGCCGACACCGGCATCGACATCCACCCAGGTGCGTCCATCGGCCCGGGCTGCTTCATCGACCATGGCACCGGCGTCGTCATCGGCGAGACCGCCGTGCTGGGCCGGCGTGTGCGCATCTACCAGAACGTCACGCTGGGCGCCAAGAGCTTCCCCACCGATGGCGACGGCCATCTGCTCAAGGGGCAGCCGCGCCACCCCATCGTCGAGGACGAGGTGGTCATCTATGCCGGGGCGACGGTGCTGGGGCGCATCACGCTCGGGCGCGGCTCGGTCATCGGCGGCAATGTGTGGCTCACGCGCAGCGTTCCGCCGGGCAGCGTCGTCACGCAGGCCGACATGCAGTCGCACTGCGCGCCGTCGGCCTGAACCCGGCCGACCTACACTGCCCGGCCCCGCGGCAGCCCGCTGCGGGCCCCATGCTGGAGCTCCATGTCCCCGTCCCCCGCCCTGCAGGCGCTGGCCCCGATTCGTGGTGACATGGCTGCGCGTGTGCGCGCATTCCCGTGGGAGCGCACATCGCTCGGCCCGCTGGAGCACTGGCCGATCGCGCTGCGCATCACGGTGGCGACGATGCTGGAGTGCCAGCTGCCGATGTACCTGGCCTGGGGCGAGGACTTCGTGCAGATCTTCAACGACGCCTACCTGCCCATCCTGGGCGCCAAGGGTGCGTCGGCGCTCGGCGCGAGCGCGCCTGACACCTGGGCCGAGATCTGGCCGCAGATCGGCCCGATGTGGCAGCGAGCGCTCGGCGGCGAGCCCGTGGGCTTCGACGACTTCAAGCTGACCATCGACCGGTTCGGCTACCCCGAGGACGTCTATTTCAACTTCTCCTACAGCGCCGTGCGTGACGAGCAGGGGCGGGCCCACGGGCTGCTGGTGACGTTTGCCGAGACGACGGAGAAGGTGCTCACGTCCCGCCGGCTGGCCTTCCTGGATGGCCTGGCGCAGGCCACGCGCGGCATGACCGACCCCGCCGCTGTCATGCGCACGACGGCCGAGCGTCTGGGCCGCCACCTGGGCGTGAGCCGCTGCGCCTATGCGACCGTGCGCGAGGACGAGGACACCTTCGACCTCATCGGTGACTTCAACGACGGCGTGCCCAGCATCGTCGGCACCTACCGTTTCGGCGACTTCGGGGCCACCGTGCTGCAGCTCATGCGTGCGGACCTGGTCTATGTCAACCACGACGTGGACCGCGACCCCGCTACGGCCGGCGCCGATCTGACGGCCTACCGGCGCACGCGCATCCAGTCCGTCATCTGCGTGCCGCTGCACAAGGATGGCCGCTTCGTGGCCGGCATGGCGGTGCATCAGAGCGTGGCGCGGCATTGGACCGACGATGAGATCGGGCTCGTGAAGGTCGTCGTGGCGCGCTGCTGGGAGGCCCTGGAGCGCACGCGTGCCGAAGCGGCGCAGCGCGAGGCAATGCACGAGCGCACGCAGCTGCTGGAGAGCGAGCGCACCGCGCGGCTGGCGGCGGAGCAGGCCGGGCTCGTGAAGGACGAGTTCCTGGCCACGCTGTCGCACGAGCTGCGCACGCCGCTGAGTGCCATCACGGGCTGGGTGCACATTCTGCGGCGCAAGTTCGGGGGGCGCGACGCCGACCTCACGAAGGCCATCGACGTCATCGACCGCAGCGCCAAGGCGCAGACGCAGCTCATCGAGGACCTGCTGGACATGAGCCGCATCACCTCCGGCCAGCTGGCGCTGGAGGTGGCGCCGGTGTCGCCGGCCAGCTTCACGTTGGCGGCGGTGGAGCTGCTGGCTCCGGCGGCTGAGCGGGCCGGTGTGACGCTGACCACCGATGTGGCGCCCAGCGAGGACGCCGCCGTGATGGGCGACGCGGCGCGGTTGCAGCAGGTGGTGGCCAACCTCGTCTCCAACGCCATCAAGTTCACGCCGCGAGGCGGCCATGTGCAGGTGTCGCTGCGCTGCGAGGCCGGCACGGCCGAGATCTCCGTGGCCGACAGCGGCATCGGCATCGCGCCGGCCTTCCTGCCCTTCGTGTTCGACCGCTTCCGCCAGGCCGACGGCTCCATGGCGCGCCGCTACGGCGGCCTGGGGCTGGGGCTGTCCATCGTGCGCAACCTCGTCGAGCTGCATGGCGGGCAGGTGCGCGCGCACAGTGACGGCGAAGGCCGCGGCGCGCGGTTCAGCGTCACCTTGTCGCTCATCGCTGCCCGCAATCCGGCCTGCCCGCTGCCGGAGACGGGCGCCGTCGATCGCACCTCGCTGGCCGGTGTGCGGGTGCTGGTGGTGGATGACGACGAGGCGGCCCGCGAGATGGTCACGCGCGCACTGGAACTGCAGGGCGCCCAGGTGTTGGCGGCCGCCAGCGGGGCTGAGGCGCTGGCGCTGCTGCCAGGCTCTCGGGCCGACCTGCTGATCTCGGACCTGGGCATGCCCGAGATGACCGGCTTCGAGCTGCTGGCGCGCATCCGCGCGCTACCACCGGAGCAGGGCGGCAGCATCCAGGCCATCGCGCTGACGGCGTTCGCGCGCGAGGCCGACCGCCGCCGCGCCCTCGCGGCCGGCTTCCAGCACCATTTCCGCAAGCCGGTGGAGTTCTCGGCGCTGGTGCGCGTCATCCAGGCCATGGCCCGCGCCTGACGCTCAGCGGCGCGGCGTGCCGATCGGCGTCGTGGCCACGCAGCGGAAGCGGCCGGTGGCGTCCTCCAGGTCCCAGCGCTCGACGACCGCCGCGCGGCCGGCGCGGATCACATTCACCGAGTTGGAGATGCCGCCGCGCAGCCGGTGGCTCAACGCCGTGCCGGCCTGCACGGCCCACATCGGGCGCGGCAGGTCGGGCCAGCGCGGGCGCAGCGGCAGCACATAGGGCAGGTGGATGTGGCCGCCCAGCACGGCGTCGGCGCCGGCGGCGGCCCAGCGGCGCACCGCCTGCTCATGGCCGCGCAGCAGGTTGCCTGCATCCCGCGGCTGCGTGACGGCCACCGGCTGGTGCACGGCCACGAGCCGCAGCTGCCCGGGCCTGGCGGCTGCCAGCCGTGCCGCGACGCGCTCGATCTGCGCCGGCGACACCTCACCCTGGGCATGGCGGTAGCGGCGCGTCGTGTTGAGCGTCAGCACCAACAGGTCGTCACGCTCGAACTCGCTCTCCAGCACCGGGCCGAACACCCGCGCAAAGCGGGCATAGGGGCGGAACAGGCGCGTGAGCAGATCGAACAGCGGGATGTCGTGGTTGCCGGGCACGAGCAGCTGCGCGGGCACGCCGAGCCGGTCGAAGTAGGCGCGGGCCCGCGCGAATTCCTCGGGCCGCGCGCGCTGGGTGATGTCGCCGGTGACCAGCAGCAGGTCCGGGCGGCGCAGCGCGCACAGCTGCTGCAGTGCCGCCATGGCCTGCGGGCGTTCGGTGCCGAAATGCGGGTCGGAGAGCTGCAGCAACGTGGTCACGCGGCCGCCTCCGAGGCGGCGGCGGCCTGCGCCTCGCGACGCTCCTGGGCCAGGCCGGGCGGCCGGATCAGCAGCAGTGGATGCGGCGCGACTTCAAACCGCAGCGGCAGCGGCATCCACAGCACTTCGCCGTCGGTGGCGACCTTCAGCCGCCTGGCGCCGAAGGTGCGCGCCTTCACCGTCAGCCGGTGAAAGGCGAAGTTCTGCACCTGGTCGGCGTCGCCCAACTGGCCGAAGGCACCGCGAGCGAGCAGCCTGAGCAGGTCCCACCGCCCGACCGGCTTCAGCACGACGCCGGCCAGCCGGCCCGCATCGATGGCGCGGGCCTCGGGCAGGCCCACCTGCTCCATCTGCAGCGCGTTGTTGCCGACGAACAGCGTCGGGGTGCGCACCTCCCGGCTCTCGCCTGGTAACTCGACGGTCAGCCGCAGGCTGCGGTGCCCGCGCAGCAGCGTGGCAATGCCGGCGCCCAGCGCCACCAGGCGGCTGCGGCCGAACTGCGACTTCCAGGCCTCGCGGTCTTCCAGCAGTTGCGGGTACAGCCCCAGGCTCGCATTGACGAGAAAGACGCGGCCGTTCAGCAAGCCCACCTGCACGGGCACGGCCTGCTCGGTCAGCAGCACGCGCAGCGCACCGTCGAGATCGGCCGGGATGCCGTGCGTGCGCGCGAAGTAGTTGAAGGTGCCGCGCGGCAGCACGCCGAAGCGGCAGCCGCTGCCCAGCACCGCCTGCGCGACGCCGTTGATCGTGCCGTCGCCGCCGGCCGCCACGACGATGCCGCCGGCCTCGCGCGCCTGGCGCACGGCATCGGCGGCGATGGTGGCCAGCTCGGCGGGGTGCTCGACGGGGAACAGCCGGCAGGGCCGCCCCGCCGCCTCGCAGGCGGCCTCGGCGGCCGGCGCCAGCTCGTCACGGTTGCCGTGACCGGAGGCGCGGTTGAAGACGATGAAGAGGGCGTCGGACGGGGGCATGGCGTGACGATAACGGCACGGCCGGGCGCATGGGCGTCGCGGGGGCATGACGCGAACTTGTCCGACGTTGCCGGCGCGAGCTGGCGGGCCGCCGAGGGCACCGGCGCCTCCAGCGCGGGGCAGGCGCCGCTGTCGGCCGGATGAGGCGTTCGCTGACACGCTGCGTTGCCGCGCGGTGCCACGATGACCCGACCTCGAACGAAGGAAGTGCTCATGGACACGACCACTCACCACGACCTGCCCGACCTCTTCCTGCAGCTGGGCCTGCCGTCATCACCAGCGGAGATCAAGGCCTTCGTGCGCCAGCACCGGCCGCTGCCGCAGACGCTGAACCTGTCCGAGGCGCCGTTCTGGAACGCCAGCCAGGTCGCCTTCATCCGCGAGCAATGGCACCAGGACGACGGCGACTGGTGCGGCGTCATCGACCAGCTCAACGCCTTGCTGCGCGAGCATCCGGACGTGGCCGAGCTGGAGCAGCTGGCCGACGCATGAAGACGCCCTCCTGGGCCGCGCTGCTGAACCGCCAGGCCGCGTTGCTGCGCCGCGCGGCGCGGCCGCTGCGTGAGCGCCATCGCGCGCCGGCCGGTGCGGGCAGCTGGCTGGCCGGCGCCGTGACGACCGAGGCCGGCCCGCGGCGCTGGTGGCTGTTCCGCCCCGAGGGCGTGCGCTTCGGCGAGCGGCTGCCGTTGCTCGTGATGCTGCACGGCTGCCACCAGGACGCGAAGAGCTTCGCCGCCAGCACGCGCATGAACCTGCTTGCGGCGCGCGAGCGTTTCCTGGTGCTGTACCCGGAACAGTCACGCCTGGCCAATGCGCAAGGCTGCTGGAACTGGTTCGACACGCGCGCCGGCCGCGCCTGGGCCGAGGCGGGCTGGATCATGCGTGCCATCGACCAGGTCGTCATGCTCTACGCGGCGGACCGCGAGCGCACGGCGGTGGCGGGGCTGTCGGCCGGTGCCAGCATGGCGGCGCTGCTCGCCACGCGCTACCCGCGGCGCTTCAAGGCGCTGGCCATGCATTCCGGCGTGCCGCCCGGCGTGGCGCATTCGGCCGCATCGGCCGTCGGCGCCATGCAGGGCCGGCGCGAACCGGCGCTGCCCACCGCCGACGGTGCGTGGCCGCCGCTCATCGTCATCCACGGCGAGGCCGATGCCGTCGTGTCTGCACGCAACGCAGGCGCGGCGGCGCGGCTGTGGTCGGGCGCGGCGGGTGCCAGCGAGGGTGCGCCGCAGCAGCAGCAACGCGGCAAGCGCTACCCGATGACGGTGACGCACTTCCAGCGGGCGAGCGAGCCGGTCGCAACGCTGGTGCAGGTGCAGCAACTGGGCCACGCGTGGAGCGGCGGCGCGGCGCGGCAGCGCTTCAGCGATGCCCAGGGGCCCGATGCGTCGCGGCTGGTGTGGCGCTTTGCGCAACAACAGTTCCGCAGGGCGGGCGGTGGCACCGGCGAGGTCTGAACGTCTTCGGGGCCGCGCTGGCCATAATGGCCGGGCTTGTCTTCACCGTCTGCCCCATGACCTACTGCGTCGCGATGCGCCTGCGCGCCGGCCTGCTGTTTGCCTCCGACACCCGCACCAACGCGGGCGTCGATCACATCGCGAGCTTTCGCAAGATGTACCAGTTCCAGATCCCGCATCAGCGCGAGATCGTCGTGCTGGCGGCGGGCAATCTGGCGACGACCCAGTCCGTCATGTCGCTGATGAACCAGCGCCTGAGCGGCGATGGCGAGCACCTGTTGAACGTGCCCAGCCTCTACGACGCCGCCGTGCTGCTGGGGCGCACGCTCAAGGAAGTGGTCGGTCGCGACAGCGACGCCGGCCAGGGCGTGGACTACGGCGCGAACTTCCTGCTGGGCGGCCAGATCAAGGGCGAAGGCCCGCGGCTCTTCCACGTCTACCCGCAGGGCAATTTCATCGAAGCCACCGAGGACACGCCGTACTTCCAGATCGGCGAGAGCAAATACGGCAAGCCCATCATCGACCGCGTGCTGCGCTATGACAGCACGCCGCTGGACGAGGCTGCCAAGTGCACGCTGGTCAGCTTCGATTCGACGATCCAGTCCAACCTGTCGGTGGGTCTGCCCATCGACATGGTGATGCTGCGCGCCAACCAGTTCGAGCAGGCGATGAAGCCGCCGCACCGCATCGAGCGCGACGACCCCTATTTCCTGGCGCTGCGCAAGGGCTGGAGCGCGGGGCTGCGCAAGGTCTTCGACGAACTGCCCAACGAGCCCTGGTTCGACGCGTGAGCGCCGCCGACCGTCTCGAGCGCTGGGAGCACCGCAGCGCCGTGCTGGGCACCGTGCTGCGCGGCTGGTGCACACCGCCCACCGGCCGGCCGCTGCTGCACTTTCTGCATGGCAACGGCTTTTGCGGGCGTGTCTACGAGCCGCTGCTGCAAGCGCTGGCCCAGGACTTCGACCTGTGGCTGTGCGACGCCCCCGGCCATGGCGACAGCGAGCCCACGCCGCAGTTCGTCGGCTGGAACCGCTGCGCCGAGGCCGCGCTGGAGGCGTTCGACGCCGGCCGCGGCCGCTATGGCGACGTGCCGCTGATGGCGATGGGGCACAGCTTCGGCGGCGTGCAGACGGCGCTGCTGCTCGGCACGGCCGGGCAGCCGTTCCGCCGCGCCGTGCTGCTGGACCCGGTGCTGTTCCCGCCGCCGATGCTGTTGGCCGCGCAGCTGATGGGCCGCGCCGGCACCGGCCTGGTCAACCCGCTGGCGCGCGCGACCAAGCGGCGCCGGCGCGAGTGGCCGAGCCGCGACCACGCCCGCCAGGCGCTGCGTGGGCGTGGCACCTACAACGGCTGGGCCGAAGCGGCGCTGGACGCCTTCGTCACGCATGCGCTGCGTGATGGCCCCGAGGGGCAGGCGGTGCTGAAGTGCGAACCGGCGCTGGAGTCCACGATCTTCAGCACCGTGCCGCAGCGGCTGTGGAGCCATCTGCGCCGCATCGCCGTGCCCACGCTGCTGCTGCACGGCGACGCGACGATGCCGTTCGTGCGCGTGGGCTGCGCGCGGGCGCATGCCCACAACGCGCCGCACCTGCATGTGCAGGTGACGACGGGCGGCCACTGCTTCACGCAGGAGCACCCGGACGCCACGGCGGCCCGCGTGCGGGCCCACCTGCTGGGGGCTCAGCCCGGCAGCGGGCCGAGCACGCGCATCGAGTAGTCCACGGCCCTCACGTCCTTCGTGAGCCGGCCGATGGAGATGCGGTCCACGCCGGTCGCGGCAATCCAGCGCAGCTGCTCCAGCGCCACGCCGCCCGAGACTTCCAGCAACGCCCGCCCGGCGTTGACGGCGACGGCCTCGCGCATCTGCGGCTCGCTGAAGTTGTCCAGCAGCACGCTGACGGCGCCGGCGTCCAGCGCTTCGCGCAGCTGATCGATGGTCTCGACCTCGATCTGGATGTCCACGCCGGCGTTCAGCGCCTGCGCCGCGCGCAAGGCCTGGCCCACCCCGCCGGCGGCGGCGATGTGGTTTTCCTTGATGAGGATGCCGGCATACAGCGCCAGTCGCTGGTTCTGCCCGCCGCCCACGCGCACGGCGTACTTCTGCGCCAGGCGCAGGCCCGGCACGGTCTTGCGCGTGTCGAGGATGGCGCAGCCGCCCGCCTGCGGGCTGGCGCCGGCCACCGCGTCGACATGCGCGCGCGTGGCCGTGGCCGTGCCGGACAGCAGCTGCAGGAAGTTCAGCGCCGGCCGCTCGGCCGACAGCAGCTGGCGGCCATCGGCCTCGATGCGGCAGACGATGCTGTCTGCCGTCATCAGGGCGCCCTCGTCGACCAGCCACTCGATGCGGCTCGTGGCGTCCAGCGCGGCGAACACGCCGTCGAACCAGTCGCGGCCGCACAGCACGGCCGCTTCGCGCACGCGCACCTGCGCCGCCACGCGCCGGCCGGCGGGCACGAGCTGGGCGGTCCAGTCGCAGCGGCCGATGTCCTCGGCCAGCGCATCGCGGATGTTGCGCGCGCGGGCCTGGGCCAGGTCTTCCTCGTCGAACATCACTCGGCCGGCCCCACCGTCAGCGTGATGTCGCCCAGGCCCTCGATGCGGCCGGTGATCACGTCGCCCGGCACCACCGCGCCGACACCGGCCGGCGTGCCGGTGTAGATCAGGTCGCCCGGGTGCAGGTGATAGAGGTGCGACAGGTTGGAGACGATCTCCGCCTGGCTCCAGATCATGTCGGCCAGGTCGCCGCGCTGCTTCTCGACGCCGTTGACGGCCAGCGTGATGGCGCCTTTTTCCAGCAGGCCGACGTCGGACACGCGGGCGATGTCGGTCAGGATGGCGGACTGGTCGAAGCCTTTGGCGGTGTCCCAGGGCTTGCCCCCGGCCTTGGCCACGGCCTGCAGGTCACGGCGCGTCATGTCCAGGCCGGCGGCATAGCCCCAGATGGCGGCGCGGGCCGCTTCGGGCGTGACGCGGAACACCGGCGCGCCGATGGCGATGACCAGCTCCATCTCGTAGTGGTAGTTCTTGGTCTCGCTCGGGTAAGGCACCGTCGTGCCGGACGGCGTCAGCGCGCTGGCCGGCTTGGTGAAGTAGAACGGCGGCTCGCGCGTCGGGTCGCTGCCCATCTCGCGGGCATGATCGGCATAGTTGCGGCCGACGCAGAAGATGCGGCTGACGGCATAGCGCGCTTCCGTGCCACGCACGGCGGCGCTGGGAACTGCAGGCGGAGGAAAGACGAAGTTGCTCATGGCATGGCATCGACGATGGAACGAGGGGGCACAGCATACTGGGCCGGCCCTGACCCTGCTGCTGCTCGCACTGATGACGGGGTGCGCCACGCGGCCTGCCGCGCCACCGGCGTCGGGCGACCGTGACGGCCCGCAAGCCAACCCGCCCGGCGAGTTGCTGAAGGTGCCTGATGCGGTGCCGCGCCTGGAGTCCATCCGCGTCGGCGGGCCCAACAAGCCCTATGAGGTGCTGGGCGAGCGCTACCGGCCGCTGACCGGCGACGACCCGTATGCGGACCGTGGCCTGGCCTCCTGGTACGGCCGCAAATTCCATGGCCGGCCCACGGCCAGCGGCGAGGTCTACAACATGTATGCGATGACGGCGGCCCACCCCACGCTGCCCATCCCGAGCTATGCCCGCGTGCGCAACCCGGCGAACGGCCGCGAGATCATCGTGCGCATCAATGACCGCGGGCCCTTCCACAAGGGCCGCATCATCGACCTCAGCTACACGGCCGCGCTGAAGCTGGACCTGCTGCGCGGCGTGGCGCCGGTGGAGGTGCGGCGCATCACCTACGCCGAGATCCGTGCCGGCAACTGGCCGAAGCCGGCGAGCGAGCCGGCGCCCACTTTCACGCCCGACGCCGCAACCGGCGCACCGCAACGCGAGACCACGGCGACGGTGGCCGCCGTGACGCCGTTGCCCGCGCCGAGCCTGCCCCCGGCGCCGGTCGCTGCGTCCACCTTGGGCAACGGCATCTGGCTGCAGTTCGGGGCCTTCGCGAAGCTGGACGGTGCCGAGGCGCTGCGCCAGCGCATCGCCGAGGCCGACCTCAGCCTGCTGCCGCTGCTGACCATCGTGCGTGAGGCCGGCCTGCACCGGCTGCGCGCGGGCCCCTTCCCCGACGCCGACGAGGCCCGCGCCACGGCCGCGCGGCTGCGCAGCGACAGCGGGCTGGAGGCGACGTTGGTGGAGAAGCGCTAACGCCCGCCCGCCACGTCCAGCAGCGCGCCCACCGTGTAGCTGGCCGCGTCGCTGAGCAGCCAGGCGATGGCCTCGGCGACCTCCTCGGCGCGGCCCAGGCGCTGGATGGGTAGGGTGGCCGCAGCGCCGGCCGGGTCCACACCGCTGGTGGCGTGGATGTCGGTCTCGATGATGCCGGGCCGCACGCCGTTGACACGGATGCCTTCGGTGATCAGCTCGCGGGCCAGGCCCTTGGTCAGCGTGTCGACGGCGCCCTTGGTGGCGGCGTAGTCCACATAGATGCCGGCCGAGCCGTACTCGGCCGCGCGCGAGCTGAGGTTGACGATGGCGCCACCGGTGCCGCCGTGCGCGGTGCTCATGCGGCGGGCCGCGTGCTGGCAGCACAGCAGCGTGCCGATGACGTTGACATCGAACAAGCGGCGCCAGCGTGCGGGGGACATGGTCTCCAGCCGCGCCGCCGGCGCCACCACGCCGGCGTTGTTCACCAGCCCGGCCAGCCGGCCGCCTTCGGCGTCCAGGCGCTCGAACATGCGGGCCACCTGGCCTTCGTCGGACACATCGGCCTGCAACGCCAGTGCACGGCGGCCCAGCGCGTGCACGCGGCCCGCCAGCGCCTGGGCGGCGGCGCTATCCTGCGCGTAGTTGATGGCCACGTCCCAGCCCGCCGCAGCGCATCTGAGCGCCGTGGCGGCACCAATGCCACGCGAACCTCCGGTGATCAAGACCCAAGCCGTCATGGCCGGCATTGTGGCCTTTGCGATGAAGATGCCGCGTTCACGACAAGCCGCATGGATTTCCTCGACGTCCCGACGATCCTGCAGATCAGCGCCGTCTTCAACCTGATGGCGGCGCTGGCGTGGCTGACGCTGGCCCAGGTCTTCCACATTGCGCCGCGCGCCGGCCGTCTGATGGCGGGGGGGCATGTGTTGCGCTTCGCCACGCAGGGGTACAGCGACGTGATGTCGGCCTGGCCGGCGGCGCTGCAGCAGGCCGTGCTGGAGCTCGGCCTGCTGGGCTGCATCCTGATGCTGCTGCTGGCCTTGCGCCGCATGTTGCTCAGCCGCCAGCGCCCGCGCGACCTGGCCTGGATCGGTGGCCTCGGCGCGGCCGGCATCGCAGCCGGGCTGGCTGCCGGCTCGGCGCAGGCCGCCGAGCTGGCCGGCACCGTGGCGGTCACGCTGCTCGGCGGGCTGGCTGTGCGCGCGATGTTGCTGGGCCTGCGCGGCCAGGTCGCCCCCGTGACGGCGGGCTTTGCCACCTTGCCCTTCGCCATGCTGGCCCTCATGGCGTTCGTCCACAGTGTCGAACTGCTGCTGGAGCCGGATTGGGCGGGCCATGCCGTGCGCGGCGACCTGCCCAGCCCGGCGCGCGCCGTGCTCTGGTACGTCGTCACGTTCGGCATCACGCTCAGCCTCATCGCGCTGATGATCTGGCGCGTCGTGGCGCGCATCCAGCACCTCACCTACCGCGACCCGCTGACCGGTGCCCTGAACCGCCGAGCCTTCGAGCGCGCGCTGGGCGACGCGCAGGCGCAGCTGCTGCGGGGGCATGGCTTCGCGCTCGTGATGATCGACATCGACCACTTCAAGCGCGTCAACGACCAGCATGGCCACGCGGCCGGCGACGCGGCGTTGCGGCATTGCGTCGGCATCTGGCAGGCCGGCTTGCGGGAGGTGGACTGCCTGGGCCGGCTGGGCGGGGAGGAGTTCTGCGCCCTGTTGCCGCTGGCGTCGCCGGGCGACCTGGCCGCGGCCGTGGCGGTGGCGGAACGGCTGCGCGCCGACCTGCAGGCTAGGCCGCTGCCTTGGGAGAACGGTTTGCTGCCGCTGTCGGCCAGCTTCGGCGTCGCGCTGCCGGCGGCTGGTGATGCGCGAGGGGAGGTCGGCCTCGTGCGCGCCGATGCTGAGCTCTACCGTGCCAAGGCCGAAGGCCGCAACCGCGTGTGCGCCGCGACCCATCTGCAGCCGGCGGAGGTGCCGTGACGATCACGCTGGCCCAGACCACCACGTTGCTGGCCACGGTGGTGTTCATGCACGGCGTGTCGGCGCTGGTGTGGGCGACGCTGGCGATGGTGGCCCGCATTGCGCCGCGCGCATCGTTGACGATGGCGGCGGCCAATGCTTGTGCCGCCGTCGCACTGACGCTAATGGCCCGGCGCGGCGCCTGGCCCGATGCCTGGACGCACTGGCCGGCCGATGTGCTGAACCTGGCCTCGTTCGCGTTGCTCGGCGCTGCGGTTCCGGGCATTCTCACCAGCCGCCTGCCCTGGAGGCCGGCCGCCGCCGTGGTGGTCGCACTCAGCCTCGTCATGCTGGCGCTTCCCGATGGTGGTGACATGCGCTGGCAGACACGCATCGTCAGCGGTGCTGGCGCCGTGCTGGTGCTGGTGGCGGGCGTTGTGGCCTGGCGCCACTTGCAGGGCCTGCATGGCCGGCGCACACCGGCGCCGCTCGCGCTACCGTTGTTTCTCATCGCACTGCTGTTGGCGTTGAGCTGCGCCAGCAGCTTCGTCGCCCCCGGCCATGGGCATGATCCCCGTTCCACCGAGCCGATCAACCTGGCGCTGCTGTGGCTGGCGCTGCTGATGACGCTGCTGCAGAACGCCACGCTGGCGTTTCTCGTGATGATGCGGCTGATCCGGCGCATCGAGCGCCTGCTGGAGCGCGACCCGCTGACCGACGCGCTCAACCGCGGTGCCTTCGATCAGGCGCTCGCGCAGGCCCACGCCGGCTGGCGGCGCGGGCGCGGCTATGCGCTGGTGATGATCGACATGGACCGCTTCAAGCAGCTCAACGACACGCTGGGCCATGCCGCCGGTGACGCGGCGCTGCGGTGGATGGTGAACGAGGTGCGCCCCTGCCTGCGCGAGGTCGACCGCTTCGGCCGCCTCGGTGGCGAGGAGTTCTGCGTGCTGCTGCCCGACACCGACATCGCCGGCGCGGCGCTGGTGGCCGAGCGCATGCGCGCGCTGGTGAATGCCACGCCGCTGCGCTGGCTGGAGCAGGACTGGCCGCTGAGCGCGAGCCTGGGCATCGCCGAGGCCGAGCCGGGCGACGCCAGCGCCAGCGCGGTGCTCGCGCGTGCCGATGCGGCGATGTACCGGGCCAAGCACCAGGGCCGCAACGTCGTGCAGGCCTAGTCCAGCGAATCAGTGAAATCGCACCACCAATTTCACTGATTCGCTGGACTAGCGCTGCGGCGTCGCCAGCCGGCGCTGCAGCAGGCGCATGAGCGCACCGAGCACTGGCAGCTTGGCGTAGAGCTCCTCGGCGGCGTCCCAGTAGTCGCGGTGCAGCTGCACGAGGCCGGCGGGCGTGAAGCGCAGATGCGTGGCGCCGCGGATGACCATGGCCTGGCCGCGCTCGCGCGTGAAGTGCAGCTCCCAGGTCAGGAAGGCGTCGTCGCCTTCGCTGGCCGACACCTGCACCGTGAAGCGCGGCTCGCGCAGCTCCTCGAACATCTGCGTGAAGATGCGGCCGATGGCGGCGTGGCCGCGCACGTCGTTGAACGGGTCCTTGAAGCGGGCGTTCTCGGCGTACAGCGCCAGCAGCGTGGGCAGGTTGTCGCGGGTGAGGCGGGTGTAGGCGTCCACGAGCCGCGTGGTGCGCGCATCGGGCATGGTCAGGCTCCCGTCATGCCGCGCACGGCGGCGAAGTACCAGGCGTCGGGCAGGCAGCGCAGCAGGCGCACCCAGGCGGTGAAGCGGCGTGGGAAGTTCATCTCGAAGCGCCCGCGGGCCCAGCCCTTGAGCATCTGCCGCGCGGCTTCGTCGGGGGTGATCAGCGCGGGCATCTTGAAGCGGTTCTGCGTGGTCAACGGCGTGTCGACGAAGCCGGGGTTGACGATGGACACCCCCACGCCGAGCGGATGCAGGTCCAGGTAGAGCGTCTCGGCGAGGTTGTTGAGTGCCGCCTTCGTCGGGCCGTAGGCCAGCGACATCGGCAGCCCGCGGTAGCCGGCCACGCTGCCCACGAGGCTGAGGTGACCGCGGCGCGCGGCCGTCATCAGCGGCAGCACGGCCGCCAGCAGGTGCAGCACGCCGACGTAGTTCACCGCCAGGTGGCGCTCCATCTCGCGCGCGTCGTAGGCGGTGGCGCGCTGGGCCTGGTAGTGGCCGGCGCAATAGAGCACCAGCTCGGGTGTGCCGCCGGCCAGTCGCTGCACGGTGTGAGTGGCGTTGCGCAGGTCGTCGGCCTGCGTCACGTCCAGCGGCAGCGCGAAGCTGCCGGCATGCTGGCGCACGAAGTCGTCCAGCGCGGCGGCCTGCCGGGCCGACACGACGACGCGCGCGCCCCGTGCGTGCAGCGCCGCCGCCGTGGCCCGGCCGATGCCGGACGACGCGCCGACGATCCAGACCCAGCGGCCGGCCCAGTCGCGCAGTGGGGGGTTCAGCGCCATGGCGTCAGCTCCTGGTGATGACGAGCGTCACGTCGCCGACGTGCAGCCCGAGCTTGGTCATGGCCGAGCGGTTCAGCACGGTGCGCTCGTCCATCAGGAACATCCAGTCGTCCAGCGCCATGTGCCAGACGCGGCCGTCCACCGGCAAGGCCAGCGTGTAGACGAAGCGGAAGGCGTTGCCGGCCGTCTCGCCCTGTGCCTCGCCGACGACGTCGGCCGCCGTGCCGCTGTAGCGGCCGCCGCCCAGCGACTTCAGCGTCCAGACGCGCCGCTGCGTGCTGCCGTCGCTGTACCGGAAGTGCTCGTCGAGCACGCCCGTGTCACCTTGCCAGCGGCCGGTCATCGCGACGGTGAAGCGCTTGACGACGCGGCCCGAGCGGTCGGTGAACAGGCCCTGCGCCGTCAGCTCGCCGTCGAAGAAGCGGCGCAGGTCCAGCCGGGGCGTTTCGTTGGCGTAGTCCTGCACCGTGGGGCCGGCGCAGCCGGTGAGGGACAGCGTGGCCGAGGCGGCCGTGACGGCAAGCCAGGTGCGGCGGGTCGGGCGGCTCATTCGCGGGCACTCCAGTGAGGGTTGAGGCGTTCGGCGCGACGCAGCAGCGCAGCGGCGGCGAGCTTCAGTGCGCAGGGCAGGCCGCCATAGGCCCAGGCCAGCGCCTGCAGGCTGGCCGCGTCGGTGCTGCCGCTGCGGTAGCCCAGGGTCGCCAGCAGCGGCAGCGCCAGGCCGGCTGCGAGCGCCAGGTTGAGCTTGGTGGCGCAGGCCCACCAGCCGAGGTAGGCGCCTTCGCCGCGCCCGCCGTGGCCGGCCTGGTGAATGACGCCGGTGAGCAGCGCGCCGGGCAGGGCCAGGTCGGCGCCCAGCGCCAGCCCGCTGGCGGCGCAGACGACGGCGAAGCCGGCGCCGTCGCCCGCGCCCAGCCAGGGCACGGCGGCGAAGGCCAGCACGCTCGCCACCATGCCGGCCCGCCATGCGGCGGCCACGCCCCAGCGGCCGGCGGCACGCACCCACAGCGGCAGGCCCAGCACGGCGGCGCTGAAATACAGCGTCAGCAGCGCGCCCTGCCAGCCGGGCAGCTGCAGGCGGTCGGCCAGGAAGAAGGGCAGCAGCGTGGCGGGCACGGCGCTGGCGATGCCGTTCAGCATGAAGACGCCCAGCAGCTGGCGGAACGCGGCATGCCCCCATGGTGATGCAGGCGATGCGGGCGTGGCAGTGGCGCCAGAGGCCTCGGCGGGGCCGGGGTCTTGCAGCCCGGCCAGCGCCGCCAGGCCCACGATCAACAGCGCTGCCAGCGCCAGGCTGGTGGCCGGCCAGCCCAGCCAGGCCGGCAGCGCGCTGGCCAGCAGCACGCCCACCAGCGTGGCGGCCTCGCGCCAGCCGGCCACGCGGGCGCGTTGGGCTGGCCCGCCGCCCCAGCGCGTGCCCCAGCTCTGGTGCAGGATGGTCACGCCGCTGTAGGCCAGCGTGCTGCACAGCAGCGCGCCGGCCAGCCACGGCAGCACGCTGCCCGGCCCGCCCGCCGGCGGCTGCCAGAGCGCGGCGAAGGCCAGCGCCAGCACGGCCGAGCCCAGCGCCGCCGCCCGCCAGGCCGTGCGCTTGCCGTGGCGAAATAGCCGATCCGCCAACCGGCCCAGGGCCGGGTCGACGACGGCGTCCAGCCCGCGCACGGCCAGCAAGACGGCGCCCAGCGCCGGCAGCGGCATGCCCAGCACGGCCGCGTAGTGGTGCGGCAGATGCACATACAGCGGCAGCGACACGAAGGCCAGCGGCGCGGCCAGCGTCGCGTAGGCGAGGGCAGACCGCCAGCCCAGGGTGGGGCGAGAGGGCGGTGCGGCCGTCAGTGTGGTCATGGCGTCAGCGCGGCGTGCCCAGCAGTGAATCGCGCAGCGCCGGGGCCGAGGTCTGGCGGGCCAGCCAGATGCCGAAGAACAGCCGCGCGTAGTCGGCGTCCACGGTCTGCGCCGTGGGGCGGGCGTTGTGGAAGAAGCGCACATCGCCCTGGCCATCGTTCAGCCCCAGCAGCCGGTCACCGGCGGCGACGTCGGGGAAGGCCTGCTTCATCAGCGCCAGCCAGCGCTTGGCGCTGGCGTCGTCGAAGCTGCCGACGCGGCGCATCTCGGCGACGGAGCGCTCGGCGATGGCCGCGCCCTCCAGCTTGCGGTCGTACAGCAGCTCCAGTGCGAATGGCTGGCGCGCGTAGTCGTCGGCGTCGAAGTCCGGCAGCGCCCACAGCCGGGCCTCGTAGACCCGCAGGCCGAAGAAGCGCAGCACGCCACTGCCGCGCAGCCGCGCGTTGGGCAGCGTGGCCTGCAGTTCGGCGGGCAGGGCGGGGGCGGAGAGGGCTGGGGTCATGGCGAGCGGTGTGACGGCGGCGGCGAGGAGGTGGCGGCGCTTCATGGCGCGGGCTTGCGCAGCGTGAACTGCATGACGTCGGTGCTGCCGGTGTCGAAGGCCGCTTCGCAATAGGCCAGATAGAAGGCCCAGATGCGCTGGAAGCGGGCATCGAAGCCCTGGTCTTGCACGTCGCCCAGGCGGGCCTCGAACGCGGCGCGCCAGCGGCGCAGCGTCTCGGCGTAGTCGGGCCCGAAGGCCAGGCGGTTCTCGACGACGAAGCCGGCGCGGCGCGCCTCGGCCTCGAAGGCCGACGGGCTGGGCAGCAGGCCGCCCGGGAAGATGTATTGCTGGATGAAGTCGGTGGAGTTCAGGTAGCGCGGGAACAGGTCGTCGCGGATCGTGATGGTCTGGATGCAGGCGCGGCCGCCGGGCTTGAGGCAGGCGGCTAGCGTGTCGAAGTAGCCGCGCCAGTATTCGTGGCCGACGGCCTCGAACATCTCGATGGAGACGATGGCGTCGAAGGGTTCGGCCGCGTGCTGCGCAGGCAGGTCGCGGTAGTCCTGGTAGTGCAGGTCCACCTGGCCGGCCAGGCCGGCCGTCTGCATGCGCTCTTGGCCCCAGGCGAGCTGCTCGGCGGACAGCGTTACGCCGGTCACGCGGGCGCCGAACTCGCGCGCCGCCAGCTCGGCCAGGCCGCCCCAGCCGCAGCCGATCTCCAGCACGCGCGCGCCCGGCGCCGCGCCGGCCTCGCGCAGCGCGCGGCGGTATTTGGCGTCCTGTGCGGCGACGAGGTCGGCACCGCGGTGGTCTTGCCCCTCGAACCACGCGGCGCTGTAGCTCATGCCGGGGTCCAGCCACAGGCGGTAGAAGTCGTTGCCGAGGTCGTAGTGGGCGTGGATGTTGCGGGCGCTGCCGGCCCGCGAATTGCGCCGCAGCAGGTGGCGCAGCCGGTAGCCGAGGCGCCCCCACCAGCTGCCGTAGATGATGCCCTCGATGTGCTCGCGGTTCAGCAGCACGAGGCGCAGCAGCGCGCTCAGGTCGGGGCTGTCCCACTCGCCCGCGATGAAGCTCTCGGCAAAGCCGATGTCGCCGGACTTCAGCGTGCGCTCGAACAGCGCCCAGTCGTGGATGTCGAGTTGCGCACGCAGACCGGCACCTTGCCAACCCAAGCGCAACGAGGTGGCGTCGGGCAGCGTCAGCGCCAGTTCGCCGACGGGCAGCTGCTCCAGCAGCCGCAGCACGCGGCGCGCGGCGGCGGGCCGGCGGGCGGTTCGGGTGGCAGGGGCGGTGGAGGTGAGGGCAGGGTGGGTGCTCATGCTTATCGGCTCACGAAGGGCGGTGGCGAGGCGGGCTTGCTGAAAAAGGGCACGCGCTTGGCCCACAGGCGCAGTGCCTGCCAATGGATGCGCAGCACGACGCCCAGCGTCATGAACGGCGTGCCGAAAAAAGCCCGGCGCACGCTGGCCGGTGTCAGCGGCGACAGAGTGCCAGCCATGCTGGTCTGCAGCAGTGGGCCGTCGGCGTCGTGCAGGTCCACGCGGGCGAGCGCGTGTGCGGGCTGGCCGTCGGGGCCCGCCGTGCGCTCGAAGCGGAAGCGGTAATGCCCCTCGACGCGGCAGAACGGCGAGACGTGAAAGACCTTGCGGGCCGTGGCTTCCCGGCCCCCGGCCAGCGCCGCACCGGTGAGCAGGTAGGCGTGGCGCTCGCCGAAGGTGTTGTTGACCTCGGCCACGGCGGCGGCGAGCGTGCCGTCGGCGCGGTGGGCGTACCAGAAGCTGACGGGCTTGAAGACATGGCCCAGCACGCGCGGATAGGTCTGCAGCCACACCTCGCCGTCGGCATCGGTGACGCCCTCTTGCGCCAGCAGTTGCTCGAACCAGGCGAGGGCGTCGGTGCCGCCGTCGCCGTGGTCGCGGTCATGAAAGCTCAGCATGCCGCGCCGGTTGCGGTTCAGTGCGGGCAGCGCCTGGTGGCGCAGGCTGCGCATCGGCAGCAGCAGGAAGTAGCTGCCGTAGCGGAACTCGTGCGGGACCGGCCGCAGCCGGCGGTGCCACACGGTGCCGAAGCCGATGCAGGGCCGCGCGAGTGGGCTCATGCCGCGCTCCGTGCCGCCTGCGCCTCGAGCGCCTGGGCCTTCAGCACGCCATCGGCCGCGGCCAGGCCGGCGCGCAGGCCGTCCTCATGGAAGCCGTAGCCGCACCAGGCGCCGCAGAACCAGGTGTGCTGCCGGCCTTGCAGCTCGGGCAGGCGCTGCTGGGCCTGGATGGCGGCGAGGTCGAAGACCGGGTGGTGGTATTCGATGCGCTGGTGCACCAGCTCGTCGCGGATGGGGCGCGCGGGGTTCAGCGAGACGAGGATGGGCTGCTGCCACGGCAGCGGCTGCAGCCGGTTGAGCCAGTAGTGCAGGCAGACCTGCGCCTGCTCGCGGGGCGCGTCGGCGCGCTCGTAGTTCCACGCCGCCCAGGCCAGGCGTCGCTGCGGCAGCACGGCCGCGTCGCGGTGCAGCACCGCCAGGTTGGGCTGGTAGCGGATGGCGCCCAGCACGGCGCGTTCCGCCTCGCTGGCGCCCTGGCCCAGCAGGCGCAGCGCCTGGTCGCTGTGGCAGGCCAGCACGACGGCGTCGAACGATTCGGCGCCCTGGTGCGTCAGCAGCCGCACATGTTGTTCGCTGCGTTGCAGGCCCAGCACCGGCGTGTCGAGCCGGGCATCGGGCAGGGCGGCCACGAGGCGGCGCACGTACTCACGCGAGCCGCCGCGCACCGTGTGCCACTGCGGCCGGTCGGTGACCTGGATCAGGCCATGGTTGTGGCAGAACCGGATCAGCGTGGCGACCGGGAAGCGCAGCATCTGGTCGGTGGGGCAGGACCAGATGCAGCCGATCATCGGCAGCAGGTAGTGCTGGCGAAAGCCGGCGCTGAAGCCGTGTTCGTCGAGAAAGTCGCCGATGGCGCCCTGCAGCGCCGGGTCGTCGTCGCGGCGGGCCAGTGCGGTGGCCAGGCGGTTGAAGCGCAGGATTTCCGCGAGCATGCGCCAGAAGCGCGGCCGCAGCAGGTTGCGGCGCTGCGCGAACACGGTGTTCAGCGAGCTGCCGCTCCACTCCAGACCGGCGCCGCCATCGGCGCGCGGCACCTGCACGGAGAACGACATGTCCGATGCGGCCGTCTCCACGCCCAGCTCGGCGAACAGCCGGATCAGCAGCGGGTAGGTGCGTTCGTTGAACACGAGAAAGCCGGTGTCCACGCCGTGCGTGATGCCATCCAGCGACACATCCACCGTGTTGGCGTGACCGCCGAAGTACTTGCCGGCCTCGAACAGCGTGACATGGCGCTGGCCCGGCGCCGTCGCCAGACGCCAGGCGGCTGCCAAGCCTGCCACTCCCGAACCGACGACTGCGATGCGCCGCATGAGGCCTCCTGATGAACCGGTCGGATCAAATGTTGAACTGATGAGTTCACACAATAACTCATCAGTTCAAAAATTGCACTACCAAGTTTTGTTGATGGCCTCGACGGTCTAGAATGCGTCGCATGAGTGCCCGTCCGTCGATCCGAGACCAGATGCAGCGCGTTCGGCAGGACGCCATCGTTGCTGCCGTGAACCGCCTGCTCGCCACCAAGGGCTACGACGCGATGACGGTGGACGAGGTGGCTGCCGAGGCCGGGCTGGCCAAGGCCAGCCTCTACAAGCTGTTCCCGTCCAAGGAAGACCTCGCCGGCGCGGCGATGGTGGGCGTGCTGGACCGCGCGCTGGCCTTCGTCGACGACCTGCGTGCCCGCGCCGAGGCGGATGCTGCGGTGACGCCCGTCGATCAGCTGAAGGCGGTGACGCGCTGGGCCATGGAGACGCAGCTGCAGGGCGAGATGCCATCGCTGCCGGCGCACAACTCCAACCTGAGCGCCGCGCTGCAGTCCAACGATGCCTACATGGACCGCCTCATCTCGCTCAGCAACCGCCTCGGCATCTGGATTACCGAGGCGCAGACCGGAGGCGCGCTGAACGCCGCGCTGCCGCCGGAGCTGGTGCTCTACACGCTGTTCGCGCGGGCCTGCGACCCGGTCGTCGCGTTGCTGAAGGAGTCGGGCCAGTACACGCCCGCGCAGATCGTCGACTGGGTCACGTCGACGACTTTCGACGGCTTGGGCGGGCCGGCCCGCTGAGCACGCCCGGCGCCCGTGCGCCCGGGCGACTGACCTGCGCAATACCCGCCACCACCAGCGCGCTGCCGGCCAGGAAGCCGGCTTCCAGCCGCTCACCCAGCAGGCCCGCGCCCAGCAGCACGCCGAACAGCGGCGTCAGGAAGGCGAAGCTGCCCAGCTGCGCCGCGCGGTAGCGGCCGAGCAGCCAGCACCATGCCAGGAAGCTGGCGAATGACACGACCAGGCTCTGGAAGCCCAGGTGGGCCCAGGCCTGCGGGCTGGCGTCGAATTGCCACTGGCCGCTCAGCGCCGCGGCCGGCAGCAGCAGCACGAACGCGCCCAGCAGCTGGTAGAGCAGTGTCTCGGTGGCCGGGGCGGCGGCCAGCGCCGTGCCGCGCAAGGTCAGCGTCGTCGCGCCCCAGGCCGCGCCGCCGGCAAGTGCCAGCAGATCGCCCGTCAGCGCGCCGGCGGCCGCGCCGCGCTGGCCGCCGAGGAAGGCCAGCGCAATGCCCGCGAACGCCAGCGTCAGCCCGGCCCACTGCGGCCCCGAGAGCCGCTCGGCCGGCACGCGCAGATGCAGGCCCAGCGCGGCGAACAGCGGCGCCGTGTAGAGGAAGATGACGACGTGGGCCGCCTGCGTCAGCCGCAGCGCCTGTGACACCAGCAGGTATTCCAGCGCGAACAGCGCGCCGGCGACGACGCCCGGCAGCCAACGCTCGCGGCGTGGCACCTCGCCGCGCCGCCACATGAGCAGCATCAGCAGCGCCAGCGCGATGCCGGAGCGCAGCGCCACCATCAGCATCGGGCTGACCTGCGGCGCGGCGGCCTTCAGCGAGACCTGCTGGAGGCTCCACACCAGGCACAGCAGCGCCATCAGCCCGCCGGCGCGGGCGTCGACGGCATGGGGTGTTGTGCGATTCATGCCGGCACTGTGGCGCCGCCGCGGCGAATCGGAAATCTCATAATTCGCCGAACCACCATGCGTTTTTCGAATCCATGCGCGACCTGCAGATCGACTGGCTGAAGTGTTTCGTCGCGACCGTCGATGCGGGCAGCCTGTCCGCCGCCGCAGCGGAGGTGCACCGGTCGCAGTCGGCCGTCAGCATGCAGATCAAGAAGCTGGAGCAGGCCGTCGGCCACGCGCTGCTGCGGCGCGGCCCGCGCCTGCTGGAGCTCACGCCCGAGGGGCGCACCCTGCTGGGGTTTGCCCGCCGCATGCTGGACCTGCAGGCCGAGGCGCAGGCCGCGCTGCAGGCCGAAGCCGTCACCGGTGTCGTGCGCCTGGGCGTGCCGGACGACTACGCCAGCAAATACCTGACGCCAGTGCTCCGGCGCTTTGCGCCGCGCTATGGCGGCGTCGAGATCCAGCTGGACTGCGAGCAGTCCACGGCGCTGATCCCGCGCGTGCAGCGCGGCGAGCTGGACCTGGCGCTGGTGTCGCGCGACCACGCGCGGCGCGGCACGCTGCTGTTCCACGAGCCCATGGTGTGGGTGGGCTCGCCGCAGTTCGAGGTGTGGGCCCGCGACCCGCTGCCCATTGCCGTCTACGAGGCCGCGAGCCTGGGCCGGCGCAGCGCCATCAACGCGCTGGCACTGCAGGGCCGCCCCTACAAGATCGTCTACAACAGCTCCAACCTCGCGGGCCAGATCGCCGCCGTCGACAGCGGCCTGGCCATTGCCGCGCTGACGCAGTGCAGCGCGCCCGCCCATCTGCAGGTGCTGGGCCTGGCCCAGGGCCTGGGCCCGCTGGCGCCGATGGAGGTGGCCGTCTATCGCAGCCAGGCGTCCAGGGGCAACAAGGCGGTCGACAGCCTGCAGCGCATGCTGGTGCAGACGCTGCGGCAGGCGGGGCCTGTTCAGCGCCCGCCAGGGGCGCTCAACTGACCTCAGCCGTGCCAGCGCCGCGTCGCGCGGCGGACCACCTCGGCCAGCAGGTGTTCGTCGGCCTCGATCTGGCGCAGCCAGGTCGCGTCGTTGCCGCTGCCGGCGATCTCGCGGCGCAGGTATTGCAGCGCCGGCTCGGCCTTCAGCTCCGCGGCGTGGCTGTCCAGGCGGCTCAGCACGGCCAGCATGTCGTCGCGCAGCACGCGGTGCTCGCCGGTTTCGGGGTCGACGAAGGTGCCGTCCAGCCCGAAGCGGCAGGCCTGGAAGCGGTTGAAGGTGTAGGGCAGGTAGTCGTCCTCGCTGAGCTTGAACGGCTTCTCGCGCGTCAGCCAGTGCGCCAGGCACTGGATGAAGCCCGCCAGCGCCGCGGCTTTCTCGATGGTCAGCGGGGTGTCGAGCACGCGGACCTCGATGGTGCCGAACTCCGGCTTGGGGCGGATGTCCCAGTAGAAGTCCTTCATGCCCGAGACGACGCCGGTGCGGGTCATCTTGTTGAAGAAAACCTCGAAGTGCTCCCAGGTTTGCACGAAGGGCGCGCGGCCGGACAGGGGGAATGCGAACACCGAGTTCAGCCGGGCCGAGTCGAAGCCGGTGTCCTCGCCCTGCACGAAGGGCGACGACGCGGCCAGCGCGATCAGGTGCGGGATGAAGCGGCTCATGCCGTGCAGCAGCACGAGGGCCTCGTCGGCGCTGGGGCAGCCCACGTGCACGTGCTGGCCGAACACGGTGAACTGCTTGGAGAGATAGCCGTACAGCGACGACAGCTCGTGAAAGCGCGGCGTCTCGAAGATGCGCCGGCGCGTCCAGTGCTGATAGGGGTGGGTGCCGCCGCCGCACAGGCTCACGTCCAGCCGCTCGGCGCAGTCCACCAGCGCGGCGCGGATCTCGCCCAGCTCCGACAGCGCCTGGCCATAGTCGGCGCAGACGCCGGTGGACAGCTCGATCATGCTGCTGGTGATCTCGGGCTTCACGTCGCCCGGGATCTTGCGTTTCTCCATCAGCCGCAGCAGGTCGGCGGACACCGGCGCGAGGTCGTAGTCGTCGTTGTTGACGATCTGCAGCTCCAGCTCGACGCCCAGCGTCAGCGGCTGCGATTGGGCAAAGCTGCCGAGGCTCATGGCTGGCCCTCCTTCTTGGGTGCTTCGGGGCGCGCGCTCCGGCGCGGCGGCGCGGGCGGCAGGTCGCCGGCCAGGCGCAGCGCGAACTGCACGGCGATGGGCCCGATCAACTCCAGCACCGCGATGCCGGCCAGGATGATGGGCGCGGCCCCCTTGGCGAGTTCGGGTTCGGCGCGCATCAGCTCGTTGAGCATGACCAGCGCCGTGGCGGACAGCGGCGTCATCATGATGGACAGCGCCAGGCCCTGGCGCAGGCTGGTGCCCGACCAGCGCGACAGCGCCACGATGGCTGCCGCCTTGGCCAGGAAGCGCGTGACCAGCAGCGCCAGCGCCGCGAAGCCACCGGCCACGAGCAGCTGCGGTGTCCAGGCCGAGCCGACGATGACGAACAGCATCAGCACGAGGGCGCCGCCCGAGGTGCCGAAGTGGCGCGGCCACACCCAGGGCCGCTGGCTGGTGTTGCGCAGCAGCAGGCCGGCCAGCAGCGGCATCAGCAGCGTGGACACACCCACGGCGCGGGCAGCAACGATGGCGAACGCGACCATGCCGAACAGCAGCAGCGTGGCGCTCTCGTTGCGCAGGTCCAGGCGCCGGGCCGCCACGTAGGCGCCGCCGGCCAGGAGGGCCGCCACTCCCACCGTCGTCAGCAGCGAGATGGCCAGGCCGGCCAGCGCGTCGCCGAGCTGGCCGCCGTCGTCGGCTGCCCACCAGGTGCGCATCAGTGTCAGTGCGATGACGGCGTACAGCGTGTTCAGCGCGGTCAGCAGCGACGCCCGCTGCGTGACCTGCCCCTCGGCGCCGAGCTCCAGCGCCACGCGGCCCGAGACCGCAGCCGGTGCAGGCATGGCGAGGATGGCGCAGGCGATGGCCGTCGGCCAGCCGATGTTGAACAGCCGCATCACCAAAGCCACCGCGACGGCGCTCAGCAGTGCCTCCAGCAGGCTCGTGAGCGCCAGCCCGGGGTTGCGGCGCAGCCAGCTCAGCCGCACGCGGCTGCCGATCTCGAAGAGCAGCAGGCCCAGGGCGAGGTCGGTGACGATCTGCGCGGCGCCGGCCAGTGGCAGGGCCACGCCGTGGCCCAGGGCGGCAGCCACGCAGCCGGCCAGCGTGTAGCCCACCACGCGGGGCAGGCGCGTGGTGGCCGCGATGAATTCGCCGGCCAGCGCGCCCGCAAGCAGCACGCCGACGATGAACATCAACTCGCTCGAAGGTGTGACGGCCAGCCCGGCCCAGACCCGGGCCCCGCTGTCGAGTGCAGTCATGCAGTCTCCCTTGAAGTTTTTGGCCAAGCCTAGTTGCGCGAAGCAACCCGTCCTGTAGGCCAAGACGCCGAAATGACCCTCAGCCTCCGCTCCGGGACAATCGCCCCATGCAAGTGCTCAGCGTCAACACCGCCCGTGTCGAACATTTCGTGGCAACGAGCGGCCAGTCCCTGGCTTCGGCCATCCGAAAACGCGCCCACACGGGCCCCATCGCCGTCGGCCCGTCGGGCCTGGCCGGTGATGAACAGGCCGACCATACCGTACATGGCGGCCCGGCCAAGGCGGTCTATGCCTATCCGCATGAGCACTACGCGTTCTGGGCGACCGTGCGCGGCCAGGCCAAGGTGCCCGGCGAGCTGCAGCCCGGCGACATGGGCGAGAACCTGACGCTGCAGGGGCTGCAGGAAGGGCGCGTGTGGCTGGGCGACGTGCTGCGCTTCGCCGACTGCGAGCTGATCGTCACGGAGCCGCGCCAGCCCTGCTTCAAGTTCAACGCGCACATGGGCTTCGTCCACGCGGCCAAGATGATGGCGCAGAGCGGCTATTGCGGCTTCTACCTGGCCGTGAAGCGCGAGGGCACGATCGCGGCCGGCGAGACCTTCGAGCTGGTGCCGGGGCCACGCGAGATCGGCGTGGCCGAGATGTTCCGGGCCAAGATGAAGAGGGCCGGCTGATGCGCCGCCGCACGCTGATGACGGCCGCGTCGGCCCTGCTGCCGCTGGCGGTGCACGCCGGGCCGGTGTTGAAGGTGGGGCCGGGCCAGGCGGTCAAGTCGCTGGCGGCCGCGGCACGCCAGGCGCGCGACGGCTGGCTGATCGAGGTTGAGGCGGGTGACTATGTCGCCGACGTGGCGGCCTGGCCGCAGCACGAGCTGACGCTGCGCGCCGTCGGCGGCCGGGTGCGTGTCATCGCCGCCGGCGCCCATGTGCAGGGCAAGGGCCTGTTCGTGACGACGGGCCGCCGCCAGCGCATCGAGGGCTTCGACTTCATCGGCTGCACGGTGCCCGACCGCAACGGCGCGGGCATCCGCGTCGAGGCCGGTTCGCTCACGTTGGTGGACTGCGGCTTTCGCGACAACGAGAACGGCGTGCTGACGGCCAACGACGACAGCATCGAGCTCGACATCGTCGACTGCGACTTCGGTGCGATTCCGCTGCGCAGCGGCCTCACGCACAACTGCTACGTCGGCGCGATCCGGCGCCTGGCCGTCACCGGCAGCTACTTTCACGGCGGCCTGCTGGGCCATCTGCTGAAGAGCCGGGCGGCCGTGAACCACATCCTCTACAACCGCCTCACCGACGAGATCGGCGGGCGCGCGAGCTATGAGCTGGAGTTTCCCAATGGCGGTGTCGCCGTCGTCATGGGCAACTTCATCATGCAGAGCTCCACGACGGACAACCCGCACGTCATCTCCTTCGGTGTCGAAGGCGCGAAGTGGCCGCGGCAGGCGCTCTACCTCGTGCACAACACCTTGGTGGACCAGCGGCCCGGCGGCGGCGTCTGGCTGCGCGTGACCCCGCCGCAGACCGAGGTGCTGCTGGCCAACAACCTGCTCGTCGGCCCGTCCAGGCTCGCCGCCGAGGCGCGCTGGACGCGGCGCGCCAACTTCAACGCGGACTGGGACGAGTTCGTGCGCGCCGTGCGCGACGACTTCCGGCTCAAGCCCGAGTCGTCATTGCGCGGCAAGGCGCAGGACGCCGGCGAGGCCGAGGGCTTGAAGCTGAGCCCGACGCGCGAATACCGGCACCCGCACAGCAGCGTCGCGTTGGCCGGGGCGGCGCGGCACCCCGGCGCTTTTCAAAGTTAGGCCGCGCGTGCGGTCGGGTAGTCGGTGAATCCCTCCGCGCCGCCGCCATAGAAGGTTTCCTTCTGCGGTGCGGCCCACGGCAGGTCGGCGCGGATGCGCTCGACGAGATCCGGGTTGCTGATGAACGGCCGGCCGATGGCGACCGCGTCCGCCTGGCCGCTGGCCACGGCGTCCAGCGCCATCGCGCGGTCGTAGCCGTTGTTGGCGATGTAGGGGCCCATGAAGCGGCGGCGCAGTTCCTGATAGTCGAACGGCGCGTTGTCGCGCGGGCCGCCGGTGGCGCCTTCGACGACTTCCAGGAAGGCCAGCTTCAACGGGGCCAGTTGCTCGGCCACGTAGTTGAAGAGGGCCTGCGGGTTGCTGTCCTGGCCGATGTCGTTGGCCGGCGTGACGGGGCTCAGGCGCAGCGACGTGCGGCCCGCGCCGATGGCCCCGGCCACGGCCGTCATCACCTCGATCAGCAGCCGCGCACGGTTCTCGATGGAGCCGCCGTAGGCATCGCTGCGGTCATTGGTGCTGTCGCGCAGGAACTGCTCCAGCAGATAGCCGTTGGCGCCGTGCACCTCCACGCCGTCGAAACCGGCGGCGATGGCGTTCTTCGCGGCCTGCGCGTAGTCGGCGATGAGCTGAGGGATTTCGTCGAGGCGCAGCGCGCGCGGCTCGGCCGTGGGCACCAGCTCGCCGTGGGCGGCATAGGTGCGGGTCTTGGCGGCGCGGTTGGTGGACGACACCGGCGCGGCGCCGCCCGGCTGCAGCCGGTTGACGGAGATGCGGCCCACGTGCCAGAGCTGGATGACGATCTTGCCGCCTTCGGCGTGCACGGCGTCGGTCACCTGCTTCCACGCGGCGATCTGCTCGGGGCTGTGGATGCCGGGCGTGTCGAAGTAACCCTGGCCGTCGGGGCGGATCTGTGCCGCCTCGGTGATGATGAGACCGGCGCCGGCGCGCTGGCGGTAGTACTCGGCGTGCAACGCCGTGGGCGTCTGCTGCGGCGCGCGGTTGCGCGTGAGGGGCGCCATGACGACGCGGTTGGCCAGCTGGATGTCGCCGAAGCGGACGGAGTCGAAAAGGGTGGTCATCGCAGGCAGTTGGGGATGAAAACAACGGCTGCAAGGCTACGCGCCACCCCGCTTTCCCGGCGCGCGCGAGGTTGATGGTCGTGTGTTAGCCACCTGTAGCGACAATCGGCACCATGCTCGCTTACCGCCACGCCTTCCATGCCGGCAACCATGCCGACGTCCTCAAGCACCTCGTGCTGACCCGCGTGCTGCGCTACATGGGTGAAAAGGACAAGCCCTACACCCTCATCGACACCCACGCCGGCGCCGGTGGCTATTCGGTCGAGGGCCGCTACGCGCAGAAGAACGCCGAATACGCCACCGGCATCGCCAAGCTCTACGACGACGTCGACGAACTGCCCGCGCCGCTGGCCGACTACGTGGGCCTGGTGCGCGCCTTCAACCCCGACGGCCAGCTGCGCCAATACCCCGGTTCGCCGGCCATCGCCAACTTCGTGCTGCGCGACACCGACCGGCTGCGCGCCTACGAACTGCATCCCACCGACCACCGCATCCTCGCCACCTACCTGGAGGCGCGACCCAACACGCAGGTCAGTGACCGGGATGGCTTTGCCGCCATCAAGGCCGAGCTGCCGTCGCCCACGCGCCGCGCGGCGCTGCTGATGGACCCGCCCTACGAGATCAAGACCGATTACGCCAAGGTCTTGAGTGCACTGCGGGAGGCGCTGGAGCGCGCGGCCGACACGGTGACGATGATCTGGTACCCGCAGCTGCAGCTGCTGGAGTCCACGCAGCTCGTGCAGCGCCTGAAGGCCAGCGCCGACGCTGCTGCCAAGAAGGGCTGGTTGCATGTGCGGCTGACCGTCACGCAGGCCGACGAGAAGGGCTTCGGCATGATGGGCAGCGGCATGTTCATCGCCAACCCGCCGTTCACGCTGCACGACGAGCTGGCCGAGTGCCTGCCGCTGCTCGTCGAGCGCCTGGGCCAGTACGGCGGCGCGAACTTCGTGCTGGAGCAGAAGGCCGCATGAGGGCCGCGGCGCTCGCGCTGGTCGCCCTCGCCGGCGCGGCGCAGGCCCAGACGGGGCCGCATTTCATCCACGGCTCCTGGGTCAATGTGCGTGAGGCCGCTGCGCCCACGGCGCGCGCCGTCGAGCAGCTGACGACCAACACGCCGGTCGACGTGAGCGCGCGCCAGGGCGATTGGTGCCAGCTGACCTATGGCGCCGGCAAGACCGGCTTTGTCGCCTGCAGCCTGCTCGGGCCCAAGCCGCTGACGCTGGCCGAGGCGGGCAGCAATGCGGCGCGGGCCTTCTGGGTCGCGCCCTCGCCTAATCGGCTGGCGGCCTATGGGCTGTCGCTGCCGGCGCCGGCAGCGTTGCGGCTGGATGTGCTCGTGAAGACCGTGCAGGCCGGCCAGACGGTGCGCTTCCCCGCCGTCGCCGAGTTCGAGGCCGCCAAGAAGCGCATGAAGGCTGGCGTGACGCTGGACCCGGCGCTGGAGATCCGGCGGCCCGCCGCGGTCGACATTGCCGCCGTGCTGCGCGGCTACGCCATCCGCCCCGCAGCGATCCGTCCGTCGCTGTTCCGCACTCACGAAAGTGTCGCGCTGGTGTCCGAGGCCGATGCCGATGGCTTGGCTGCGGTAGCCGGCAGCAAGGTCAGCCTGACACCCACTGAACTACCAAATGGCTGGTTCTCTCGCCATAACGGGCCGGAGATCGAAGGACTCACCGGCTTTTGGGACGTCGGCCGCGCCGAGCTTGCGTTCGACCCGCCGGCGCCCGTCTACACCGTGATGGCCAACGGGCTGGTGAGCGCCGTGGCTCTGCGCCGGCTGCCGTTCGAGGTGGGAGGCGAGGGGCATTACTGTGGCGCGCATTACCCGGGCAAGAGCTTGCCCTATGCGGCCGAGGTGATCTGGGGTGGCGGCACGGCGGGGCTGGATTCGGCACCGCTGCGGGGCTACCCGCCGCTGAAGGAAGGTAGCGAGGCGCTCGTGAGCCTGGCCGTGGCCGGCAAGCCGCTGGCGCCCAGTGCCAAGGTGCGCACGCGGTCCGAACCGGTGACGGGCCTCCAGCAGCCCAACGTGAGCGACATGCCCCGGGAGGTTGTCGAGCAGGTTAAGGCCCTCAAGCCACGCCTCGTTCTACGCGAGATCGACCTCGACGCCGACGGCGTGGCCGATGTGCTGCAGATCGAGAGCCCGCTGGCAATCGGCAACATCAACCTCGAGGTCGTGCTTCAGCGCCGCTGGTTCGTCAACATCAACGGCCAGTGGTTCGCGGCCGGTACCTGGGAAGACCAGGACTGCACCTGATCACCCTCGCCCCGGTGGCAGGCTGACGAACGCCGCCAGCACCAGCGCCTCGGCCAGCACCTCGAAGGCCTCTTCCAGCTCCGCGATCGGCCAGGGCATCGCGACCTGATCGACCGTGATCGCCCACAGCCCGAGCGCCAGGCCTGCCCACAGCAGGCCACGGCTCAGCCGTGATGGCATTGCCCGGTGCAGCGCCCAGGCCGTGACCGTCCCGACGGCGGCCACACCCAGCATCGGCGCCTCGCGCACGGCCTCGAAGCGGCAGAGCGCCAGCCATTCCTCGCAGCGGTATTTCCACAGCTCGTGGAACATGAACTGCTCGTCCAGCGCCAGTACGAACATCGCCGCCGCCATCCAGCCGCCCAGCATGCGGGGCAGGCAGCCGTCGGTCATCAGCCGCAGCGCCATCGCGGCCAGCGTCAGCAGCAGCGCGCTGGACAGCCAGGACACCGGCGACGCATCCGAGCGGAAGGCGCGTTCCCAGACGGGCGCGTAGCTCCAGGCGCTGAGGGCCATGAAGGCCAGCGCGGCGGCGAGGAGGGCGAGGGCAGCGGCGGTGCGGGAAACCGGGGTGGGCGCGGGCATGGCCGCGATTCTGCGGCGCCGCGCTCGACCCGATGGGCGCTCGACGGCGACAATGCCGCCATGAGCACCCAAGACCTGACCGATGCCGAGTTCGCTGAACTCGATGAACTCCTTGCTGCGACGCCCGAGCCGCTGCAGCCGCTGGATGCCTCCATGCTCGACGGCTACCTGTGCGGCGTCATTGTGCAGCCGCGCCTCATCGAGACGGACGAGTGGCTGCCCAACATCTTCGACTACGACGGCGGTCTGCTGCCCGACAGCGTCGACGCCACCTGGCTGGAGCGCCTGACCCAGCTCGTCGAGCGCCGCCATGCCGCGCTGAACCGCAGCCTCGTCGAGGATGGCTGGTTTGACCCCGTCATCCTGGAAGTCGACGAGGAGCAGACCCCTGATCCGCTGCCCGACGACGCCTCCGAGGAAGAGAAATCGGCCCGCGCCAGCTACGACGCGCTCGGCCCGCTCTCGCGCGCGCTGATGCCCTGGGTCGCCGGCTTCCAGCATGCGGCGCTGTGCTTCCCCGAGCTGGCCGAGATGCCCAACGACGACGTCGCCGCCGCGATGGCCCGGCTGTATCGCCACCTGCCGGCCGAAACCGACGAGGAGAAGGAAGTCGTCGCGACGCTGAACCGCGAGCATCCGCTCAAGGACCTGGACGACGCGATCGAGGAGCTGGTCGTCACGGTGGCCGACCTGGCCGACCTGACCGAGGCCGAGCGCTACCGCGTCGAGACCATCCGGCGCGACATGCCCAAGGTCGGCCGCAACGACCCCTGCCCGTGCGGGTCGGGGCGCAAGTACAAGCAGTGCCACGGTAGTAATTGAGACCCCCCGTACCGGCTTCGCCGGCCCCCCGAGGGGGCGCTGCCAGTGGCCCGGCAAAGCCGGTTCCACGGCAGCCGCTTGATGAGGCCCGGCGCTGCGCGCGGGCCAGGTTCACGACATGAAGTTGCAGCTGCTATCCGACCTCCACCTGGAGACCGAGAGCTATGTCCCTACGCCCGCCCCGGACGCCGAACTGCTGATCCTGGCCGGTGACATCGACACCAGCTGGCGCAGCTTCGAGCTGTTCCGTGATTGGCCGGTGCCGGTGTTGTTCGTGCCTGGCAACCACGAGTTCGATGGGCGCGACGTGGACGAGGCTCGCGAGGCGTTGCGTGCTCACGTCAAGGCCATCGGGCTGCGCATGCTGGACGACGAGTCCGCGGTGCTGGTCGATGCCCAGGGCCGGCGTGTGCGCTTCGTCGGCTGCACGCGCTGGTGTGATTTCGATGCCTTCGGCCCCTCGGGCCGCGAGCGAGCGATGCGCGCGGGCGGCTACTTCCAGAAGGTCATGCAGGCCACGCGCCATGGCGAGGTCTTCGGCGTGGACGCGGTGCGCGCGCTGGCGCTGGACAGCCGTGCCTGGCTGGCGGATGAACTCCGGCGTGACGGCGACTGGGATGCCACCGTCGTCATCACGCACTTCGCGCCCAGCCTCAAGAGCGCCGACCCGCGCTACGGCCGCCAGCCCGGCACGGCCAGCTTCTGCAATGACGACGAGGCCCTGATGCCCGGCGCGCAGCTGTGGCTGCACGGTCATCTGCATTGCCGGCAGGACTACCGGATCGTTCACGCCCCGTCGGCGAGTCCGCAGCCCGCCCCCGGAAGCGGCGATACCCGCGTCGTCAGCAACGCGCGCGGGCATGCCCGCAAGGGCGAGGCCGACGGCTTCGACGGCCAGCGCGTCATCGAGGTGTTTGCCGAGTAAGCGCCAGCCTGGGCAGGCGGGCCGCCGGCCCCCGCACCCGGCGCGTCAGGCCTTCTGCGGCTTGATGCGCAGCGCCCACACGACGCCGGCGATCAGCAGCACGATGCCGGCGGCCGTGGCCGGCGGTGGCAGGCGCTGGTGCCAGGTGAAGGCATAGGCCAGCGCCGCCAGCGTCTCGAAGACGATGAGCTGGCCTGACAGCGACGTCGGCAGGCGCTGGCTGGACTCGTTCCAGCACAGCGTGCCCAGCCACGATGCCAGCAGCCCCACGGCGGCCATCAGGCCCGCGAACGCCAGCGGCCGCTCGCCCAGCGGGAAGGCATAGCCGGCGGGCATCAGCGTGCCCGGCGCGGCCAGGTGCACCGCCCCGACGGCCAGCAGGCCGGCCAGCGCCATCGGCCCGGTCACCAGGCCCTGCGCGGTGGCCCAGGCCCGCGGGCTGCGGTCGGCGTGGGCGCGCAGCCAGTCGGCATTGCGGATGGGGTACCAGGTCCAGCAGGCCAGCGCGGCCACCGCCAGCAGGGCGCCCTCGGCATAACGGCGCAGGTCGCCGGCGCCGGCCTGCAGCTGCAGCAGCTCGTCGCGGTTCACCAGCGCGAGGCCGGTGACGATGAGCGCCAGTGACGGCAGCAGCTTCGGCCAGGGCAGCTGGCCGTCGCGCACGCGGTTGCGATGGTTGGCGCACACGGCGATGACCACCGGCAGCGTGCCGATGATCATGGTCGGCAGCGGCGCGCCCGCGCGCTGGATGGCGGCCGACAGCGTCAGGTAGTACAGGAAGTTGCCGACCGCGCTGAGCTTGACGGCTTCCCACCAGTCGGCGCGCGTCAGCTCGCGCAGCGCGCGGCGGTCCATCAGCGCCAGCGGCAGCGCGATGAGGCCGAAAGCGAGGTAGCGGCCCGTCGTCAGCAGCGCCGGCGGATAGCCCGGCAGCATGACCGGTGCGACGAACACCAGCCCCCACATCAAGCCCGCGGTGAGGGCGAACAGCACACCAGTCAGCATGGCCGGCATCATGCCGCAGGCGCCGTTCGTGGCGGGCGGTGTCAGGCTTCGCGGTCGAACCAGGCCTGCACGGCGTCGCGCTGGGCCGGCAGCAGGTGCAGGCCCAGCTTGCTGCGCCGCCACAGCACGTCGTCGGCGCTGCGCGCCCACTCGTGCCGGACGAGGTGGCGCAACTCCGACTCGAACAGCCCCGGCGCGACCTCTGCGCCCGGTGGCTCGGTCAGCAGCGCCGCCGCCGCGCTGCCGTAGGCGTGGGCCAGCCGGGCGACGAGGGCCGCCGGGCGGTCGGCGTGGCGGCGTTGCAGGGCTGCCGCGTGGGCCTGGATGTCCACGCCATGCGGGCCGAGGTCGCCGCCGGGCAGGCGGGCGGTTCGCGTCCACGGCCGGCGCGGGTCGCCCAGCAGCTGGCCCAGCTGTGTCGCGCCGTCCTCGGCCAGCTTGCGGTAGGTGGTGAGCTTGCCGCCCCAGACGTTCAGCAGCGGGGCCCCGGCGCCCGGCTGGGATTCCAGCAGGTAGTCACGCGTGACGGAGGATGCCGAGCCGCCCTCGTCCAGCAGTGGGCGCACGCCGGCGTAGGTCCAGCGCACGTCGGCCGGCGTCACCGGGCGGGCGAGGTAACGGCTGGCCTGCTCGCACAGGTAGTCGATCTCGCTCGCCTCGATGGCCGCGCGCGGCGGTGGCTCCTCGTGCGGGGGCAGCTCCACGTCCGTCGTGCCGATCAGCGTGAAGCGGCCCTCGTAGGGAATGGCGAAGACGATGCGGCCATCGGGGTTCTGGAACAGGTAGGCGTGGTCATGCGTGAAGCGTCGGTCCACGACGATGTGGCTGCCCTTCACCAGCCGCAGGCCGCGCGCGGGCAGCGCCTGGCCGTCGGGGCCTTGGGTGTGGTCGCGCAGAAAGCGCTCGGCCCATGGGCCAGCCGCGTTGACGAGGGCGCGGGCGCGCAACTGGCGGCCGTTGGCGAGCGTGACCTGCCAGTCGTTCGCGCCACGCCGCGCCCGAGTCACGGCGCAGCGCGTCAGCACCTCGGCGCCGCGGGCCCGGGCGTCCAGCGCGTTCGCGATGACGAGGCGGGCATCGTCCACCCAGCCGTCGGCGTAGACGAAGCCGCGCGTGAACTCGGGCTTCAGCGGCGCGCCGTAGACGCTGCCCACGAGCTTCAGCCCATGCGAGCCGGGCAGCAGCTCGCGGCTCGCGAGGTGGTCGTACAGGAACAAGCCGATGCGGATTATCCAGGCCGGCCGCAGATGCGGCGCATGCGGCAGCACGAAGCGCAGCGGCTGGATCAGGTGGGGCGCACTCCTCAGCAACAGCTCACGCTCCTGCAGCGCCTTGCGCACCAGCGGGAACTCGTAGGTTTCGAGGTAGCGCAGCCCGCCGTGCACGAGCTTGGTGGAGGCGGACGACGTGTGAGAAGCCAGGTCCTCACGCTCAGCCAGCAGCACGCGCCAGCCGCGCCCGGCCAGGTCGCGCGCCAGGCCCGTGCCGTTGATGCCGCCTCCCACCACCACGACGTCAAAATCGTCCGCCATGCACAGACTCTAAGGGACGGGCGATGGACGCACTGCTGGCGCTGGATCAAGGCACATCCAGCTCACGCGCAATGGTGTTTGGCCGCGACGGCCGGCTGCTGGCCGTCGCGCAGCGCGAGCTGACGCAGCATTTCCCGCAGCCGGGCTGGGTGGAGCACGACGCGAACGAGATCTGGGAAGGCCAGCTGGCCTGCGCGCGCGAGGCCGTGGCCAAGGCCGGCGTGAAGCTGTCGGCCATCGGCATCACCAACCAGCGCGAGACGGTGGTGCTGTGGGACCGCAAGACCGGCGAGCCGCTGCACAAGGCGCTGGTCTGGCAGGACCGGCGCACGGCGGCGTTCTGTGAGACGCTGAAGCAGCAAGGCTGGGAGCCGCGCGTGCGCGAGCTGACCGGCCTCGTGCTGGACCCGTATTTCTCCGCCACCAAGCTGCGCTGGCTGCTGGACCATGTGGACGGCGCCCGTGCGCGCGCCGAGCGTGGCGAGCTGGCCTTCGGCACCGTGGACAGCTGGCTGCTGTGGCAGCTGACGGGCGGGCAGGTGCACGCCACCGACGCCAGCAACGCCTCCCGCACGCTGCTGTACGACATCCGCCGCGGCGACTGGAGTGATGAACTGCTGGCGCTGTTCGGCATCCCGCGCGCGTTGCTGCCGGAGGTGCGGCCATCGACGGGGCCGTTCGGCCGCTCGGAAGTGTTTGGCGTGCCCATCACCGGCATGGCCGGCGACCAGCAGGCCGCGCTGTTCGGCCAGGCGGCGCTGCAGCCCGGCCAGGCCAAGAACACCTATGGCACCGGCTGCTTCCTGCTGATGCACACGGGTGAGCAGCCGCATGCGTCCACCCAGGGCCTGCTGACCACGCGCGCCGCACAGACCGGTGCGCAGCCGCAGTACGCGCTGGAGGGCAGCGTGTTCGTCGGCGGCGCCGTCGTGCAATGGCTGCGTGACGGCCTGCGTGCCATCGGCGGCAGCGGCGAGGTGGAGGCGCTGGCGCAGACGGTGCCCGATGCCGGTGGCGTCATGTTCGTGCCGGCGTTCGCGGGCCTCGGCGCGCCGTACTGGCGGCCCGATGCGCGTGGCGCGCTGCTGGGCCTGACGCGCGGCACCACGCAAGGCCACATCGCCCGTGCGGCGTTGGAGAGCATCGCCTTCCAGAGCGCGGCCGTGCTCGCGGCGATGAACGCGGACGTCGGCCCGGCGGGGCGGCTGGCCGAACTGCGCGTGGACGGCGGTGCCAGCGCCAACGACTTGCTGATGCAGTTCCAGGCCGATCTGCTGGGCATCCCGGTGCTGCGGCCGCGTGTCATCGAGACGACGGCGCTCGGTGCGGCGCTGCTGGCCGGGCTGGGCGCCGGGCTCTACGACTCGCCGGGCGAGATCGGCGCGATCTGGCAGCTGGACCGGGCCTTCGAGCCACGTATGTCGCGCGACGAGGCCGGCGAGCGGCTCGCGCACTGGGACCGCGCGGTGCGGCAGGTGCTGGCGCCATGACGAGCCCGTCCGGTGGGCGGCACGGCGGCTGGGTGGGCCGTCATCCGCTGCTGGCGTTTGGCGTGCTGGCGTATGCCTTGTCGTGGGCCTACTGGCTGACGCTGCTGGCCCTGGGCTGGCGGGTGGAGCAGGGGTCGGCGGCCACACACCTGCCCGGGCTGGCCGGGCCCGCGCTGGCGGCCGGCGTGGTCACCGCCTGGGTGGAGGGGCCGGCGAGCCTGCGCGCGCTGGCAGCCCGGGCGCTGCGGCTGCCGCGCCCGCGGCTGCGTTCGCTGGCGCTCGCGTTGTCGCCGCTGGCGGCCGGCGCGCTCGTGTTCGCGGGCGCGGCGGCGGTGGGCGGCGGGCTGCCGCAGGGGGAGGCTTTCCTGGCCTATCCCGGGCTGCCGTCCGGCTGGCCGGCGCTGGCCATCATCGGCGTGGCCTTGCTGCTGAACGGCTACGGCGAGGAGCTGGGCTGGCGTGGCTTCCTGCTGCGCCGGCTGGTGGCCACGCAGCGGCCGTTGCGCGCGGCGCTCATCGTCGCGGCGGTCTGGGCCGGCTGGCACGCGCCGCTGTTCTGGCTGCACGCGGGCATGGCCGCGATGTGGGGGCCGTTGATGCTGGGCTGGGCCGGCGGCCTGTTGGCCGGTTCGCTGCTGCTGGGCTGGCTCTTCCTGGCGACGGACAGCGTGCTGGTCGTCGCGCTGTGGCACACGGCGTTCAACTTCATGGTCGCCACGCCGCCCGGGCATGGCGTCATCGCGGTGGTGCTCAACGGCTTGGTCGTCGTGGCGGCGGTGCGGGTGCTGCGCGCCTGGCAGTCGGCGCAGCGCCACTGAACATGGCGTCAGGGCGGTCGGCACGCTGCTGACAGCCGCTGTCAGGGCGGGGCGGCAGCATGCGGGCTTTTCCACCCGGGACCCCCGATGAAATTCGCCTACACCCTTGTCTACGTGGCCGATGTGGCCGCCTCGCTGGCCTTTTTCGAGAAGGCCTTCGGGCTGGCGACGCGCTTCCTCGCCGAGGGCGGCGCCTATGGCGAGGTCGATACCGGCGCGGGCGGCACGACGCTGGCCTTCGTCGACCACGCCACGGCGCGCAGCAGCGTGCAGCACGACTACGTGGCCGCCGACGCCAGCGCCCGGCCGCTGGGCATGGAGATTGGTTTCACCGTGACCGACGTGCCGGCAGCTTTCGACAAGGCCGTGGCCGCCGGCGCGACGCCGCTGGCAGCGCCCGTGGCCAAGCCCTGGGGCCAGCAAGTGGCCTATGTGCGTTGCCCGGACGGCACGCTGGTGGAGCTGTGCACGGCCATGGGCTGAGCGACGCGCCGAAGCCGGTGCGTTCAGTCGTCGGCGGTGGCGTCGGCCATGCGGCGCGCGATGCTGCCGTCCTGGCGCAGTGACTGCAGGGCCTGCACGAGCCGTGCGTGGCAGCGATGGCCGGCCCGGCCGGGCGCGAGCCACAGCCGCACCTCGCGGGCGCCCAGCTGCAGCGGGGGCGCGAAGCTGTCTGCCCCCAGGCCCATCGCGCGAGCCGCCACGAGGAAGTTCTGCTCCACGCCCAGCGCGGCGTCCACCCGGCCGCTGCGCAGCATCTCGAGTTGCTGGCGTGGCGAGCTCACCGGCCATTTGGCGATGGCAGCGTCGTTCTGAACGCCCTCGTGGTACGTCGGCCCGCGCAGCACCGCCACCGTGTGCCCCCGCAGCTGCTCGGTCCGGCGAACCGCAGAGCTCAGCGGCAGCCACACCTGCACGGAGAGCTGGGTGACGGTGCCCAGCAGCAATCCGGCGTCGTTCATGTCCTTGCGGTCCAGCATCATCGTCAGGTGGCTGACGTTGTGCCCGATGTCGACGATGGAGCGCAGGATGGGCACCAGCCGCAGCTGCAGCGGGCAGCCGCTGCGCTCGGCCAGCATCTGCATCAGGTCGGCATAGACGCCGGCGGGCCGCCCGTCGGCGCTGCGCAGGCCCCATGGCGGGATGTCGATGACGTCAGCGATGAGCGGCGCTTCGGCGGTCTGGCTATTCACGGGCGCCGCCAACCAGGCTGCCCCGGCGGCGAGGCAGCGCCGGCGTGCGGGATCGAGCGGTGACGGGCGCGGCATGTCAGCGTTGTAACCCAACGATTGCGCGCCGTCGCGGGTTTCATCATCGAGCCGGGCCCAGCCCCAGGCCGGGGCGGGCGCGCGCCGGCCTTGAACCTCACCGTCAGACTTCCGGCATTCGCGAGCCGCTTGCCAGCACCCCCACAATCCTCACCATGCGCCGCGCCGACCGCCTGTTCCAGATCGTCCAGCTCATTCGCGGCCGCCGCCTCACGACGGCCGACTACCTCTCGCAGCGGCTGGAGGTGTCGATGCGCACCGTCTACCGCGACATCGCGGCCCTCGCCGCACAGGGCGTGCCGATCGAGGGCGAGGCGGGCGTGGGCTACCGCATGCGCGTGGGCTTCGACCTGCCGCCGCTGATGTTCAGCAAGCAGGAGGCGCAGGCGCTGGTGGCGAGCGTGCGCTTGTCGGAGTCGCGGCTGGACGCCGCGCTGGCCCGCCAGGCGGAGAACGCGCTGTCCAAGATCCTCGCGGTGCTGCCGCTGGATGCGCGCGCGGCCGCCGAGAGCCTGGCGGTGTACGCGCCGCTGCCCGCACTGGACCCGGCGACCAGCGCCCATCTGACGGCGTTGCGCGAGGCCACCGAGGCCCGGCGCAAGCTCAAGATGGGTTACCTGGACCTGGGCGGCGTGAGGAGCGAGCGCATCGTGCGGCCGCTGGCCTGCCTGTTCTGGGGGCCGGTGTGGACGCTCTCCGCCTGGTGCGAGCTGCGCAACGACTTCCGCAGCTTCCGCGTTGACCGCATCGAGACGCTGGAAGCGCTGGAGAGCTTCCGCGACGAGCCGGGCAAGACGCTGGCGGATATGCGGCGCCAGCACGAGGGGCGGCAGGACGGGCGCGCCTGAAACGGGGCCGAGCGCCGCCCACTCTGGACCGACCGGGCTTGCCGGCGTTCAGCCGGAGCGAGGCCGGGCGAGGGGCTACGGCATGTCCACCAGCACGAACTGCTTGCGCACGGGTTCGATCACCTCGAACTCGCCCTCGAACCCCGGCGGGATGACGCCGCCCTGGCCGGGGCCGATGTCTGTCGGGCCGGCCGGGCCGTGCAGGCGCACTCGGCCGCTCAGCACGTGGAAGTACTCCTGCCGCGTGGGCGGGAACACGATGCGCCAGCGGCCCACCTCGCATGCCCACACGCCGGCGCTCATCGGCCCGGCCTCGTGCAGCAGCCAGGTCTGGCGCAGCGGGTTGCCGGCGACGAGGCGGTCAGGGCGTGGGCGGTCCTGCGTGGCGGGGAGCGAGTCGGTGGCGTCGATGCGGACGATGGCGGGTGGGGACATGGTTCAGCTGCGGCCCAGCACGCGGATGACCTCGGCCTCGGCCACTGGCTTGGTGATGAAGCCGTTCATGCCGGCGGCCAGCGCGGCCTGGCGCTCCTGGTCGAGCACGGCGGCGGTGAAGGCATGGATGGGCAGTGTGGCCGTGGCGGGGTCGGCGCGCAGCAGCGCGGTGGCGGCCAGGCCGTCGACCTTGGGCATGTGCAGGTCCATCAGCACGCCGTCGAGCTGGTCCGCCTGGGCCCGGGCGATGCGGATGGCCTGTTCGCCGTCCTCGGCCTCGACGACCTTCGCCCCCAGCCGCTCCAGCAGCGCCGCGATGATGAGGCGGTTGACGGGGTTGTCTTCGGCCACGAGCAGGCGCTGGCCGGCCAGCGGGTGCTGCGGCGGCATCGGTGGGCGGCGGCGCGAGGCCGTGTCGTCGACGGTCAGCGAGCGCGGCAGGTGCAGGTTGGCCCAGAACGTGGAGCCGTGGGTGCCGTCGCTGTCCACGCCGACGCTGCCGGCCATGCGTGCGGCCAGTTCGCGGCAGATGGACAGCCCCAGGCCCGTGCCGCCGAAGCGCCGCGTCGTCGAATCGTCGGCCTGCGCGAACGGGCGGAACAGGCGCGTCTGCAGCTCGCGCGGCACGCCGATGCCGCTGTCCTGCACGGCCATGCGGATGCGGTCGGGGCCCGACGGCGTGATGCTCAGGTGGATGTGGCCGCGCTCGGTGAACTTGAGCGCATTGACGAGGAAGTTCGCGAGGATCTGGCGCACGCGCATCGAGTCGCCGATGACGAGGCGCGGCAGGCCGGGCGCGAGGTGGATGCGCATGTCCAGCCCGCGCTCGCGCCCCAGCGCGGCGCAGCCCTCGAAGCTGGCCTGGGCCAGCGCATGCAGGTCGAACTCGATCTTCTCGAGCTCCAGGTGGCCGGCCTCGATCTTGGACAGGTCCAGCACGTTGGAGACGATCTCGTTGAGCGACTCGGCGGCGGTCACGAGGTGGGCGAGGTATTTGTCGCGCTGCTGTGCGTCACCGCCGCCCTGCAGCAGCCGCGCCAGGCCCAGCACGCCGTTGAGTGGCGTGCGGATCTCGTGGCTCATGGTGGCGAGGAAGGCGCTCTTGGCGTGGCTGGCCGCCTCGGCCTGTTGCTTGGCGGCCTGCAGTTCGCGCTGCTGGCGGCGGTGTTCGGTGATGTCTTCCGCCACCCACAGGACGGCGTGGGCCGCCTCGGTGGTGGCGCGGCCCGACAGCGGGGGCAGGCCGCGCGCGTCGAGCTTCACGGTGAGCACGAGGTCGTCGGCGCGTGCGAAGTCCAGCTCGAACGACCGGGTCTGGCCGTTGGTGAGCTGCGCCTCGGGCAGCTCCGGCGTGCGGGTGCCGAAGATCTGCTGCCAGTGCCGGTTGACCCGCTCCACACGCGTGCCGCGCGTCAGCGCGATGCCGACGCTGGCGTGGTCGAGGATGGCGTCGGCCTCGATGCGGGCGCGCTCCCGGTCGGTGATGTCGCGCGTGATCAGCATGGTCGCGGGCTCGCCGTCCCAGTCGAGCGCGGCGGCCGAGATCAGCACGTCACGCCAGGCGCCCTGCACGAGGATGGCCGAGCGGAAGTCTCGGGTGATGCCGGTGCCGGCGAGCGCGGCGCCGAGCCGGCGCCGCTCGCGGTCGTCGGGCCACAGGCCCAGCTCGCGGGCGGAGCGGCCGATGAGCTCGTCGCGATGGCGGTCCACCAGCGAGCAGAAACCGGAGTTGACGAAGCGGATGCGCCCGTCGGCCACATCGGCCACGCAGATGGCGTCGGGGCTGGCCCGCAGCAGGCGGTCCAGCATGCTGGCGGTGCGTTCGTGCTGCTGCAGCGTCAGCCGCTCGCCCGTGATGTTGTGGCTGACGCCGCGCCAGCCGGTGTGCCGGCCGGTGGCGTCGTGGACGGGTTCGCCCGAGCTCAGCGTCCACAGCAGCCGGCCATCCGGGGTGCGGAATCCGTTGATGCGGTCGCGGTAGGCGCGGCGGGCGCGCACGTCTTCCAGCAGCGCGAGATAGTCGGTGTCGCGCACGATGGCGGCGGCGTCGGGCTCGCCCATGCGCAGGAAGTCCTCCCGCTTGTGGCTGGACAGCGCCTCGAACTCCTCGGACAGCCAGGTGATGTGGAACTGGGAGTTCGCCTCCCAGGCCCAGTTGTGCGAGGCCTGCACCAGGCGGGCCAGCCGGGCCTCTTCGTTGATGGAGCGCGCGAGCGCGGCGCCCAGCACGCGGTTGAGCAGCAGCGCCGAGGCCAGGCCGCTCACGGCGATCAGCGCATGGGCGACGAGTCGATCCGCGAGGTTGGGCGTCAGCACGCCGCGGATGCCGGGCAGCAGGCCTTCGATCTCCAGCGTTGCGAGCACGCCGACCGCCGCGAGATAGGCGGCGGCCAGCACCAGAGCGGCCGTGTTGCCCGCCACGCCCCCGGCGAGCGCAATGATGAGCGCCCCGGCGCCGAGGACGACCGTGTGGACACCCAGCCCCGTGTGGGCGGCGTGCAGCACCAGGCTGAGCAAGGTGCCACCGAGCACCACGCTGGTGGCCAGCCGCGGCATCGCGGCGCGGTTCAGCCGCATCGCGATGCCACCCACCAGCAACAGCGCGGCGCCCACCGACAGTCGTTGGCTGCCCCACAGCGCACGGCTGCCGAGCAGCATTTCACCCACGCCGACCAGCGCGGCGATCAGGCCGACGACCAGGATGATCCAGGTCAGCGTGCGCGCCGCCATCCGCTGCAGCGCCTCATGGGTTTCGCGGTGCTGTATTGGCGCCAGCGCCATCGTTGGGGTCGGTGTGCTCACGGACGGGGCCGGGCCGGCGATCTCAGCGGGCCTGCGGCACGCAACGGCCTGGCGGCGCGGCGATCAGCATGTGAAAGCGGCCGCCGGCCTCAGGCGGCGCGCAGCCGCGGCAGCCAGGCCAGCGGGTCGAGGCGGGCGGCGGGCGCCTCCACCCAGCGGTGGAAGGGGCGGGCCAGCCAGTTCGCCAGCGCCCAGGTGGCCACGAACAGCAGCATGCCCTGGGCCGGCGTGGCGCCTTCCCATTGCGACAGCAGCGCGTTGGTCAGCAGCAGCACCGGGAAGTGCAGCAGGAACAGCGCGTAGGACGGTGTGGACCAGGCGGCCAGCACGCCGCTCCAGCGAGCCGGCAGCAGCGGGCGGCCGGCGCGGTGGCGCGCCTCGGCCCACGACAGCCACAGCGCGGTGCCAAGCGCCAGCGCAAGGCGGTCGCGCCAGTCCAGCCACAGCGCCGCACCGAAGCCCGCCAGCAGCAGCACCAGGCCCGCCCGGCGGTAGCGCCACAGGCCCAGCCAGTGCACCAGCGCGCCCAGCCCGTACGACGCGAAGAAGTACGGCGCGTAGGCATCCAGCGTGGCGTCGCGGTTGAAGACGAAGGCCGATGCCAGCGCCAGCGCCCCTACCAGCAGCGGCCCGACGACGAGGCGGCTCGGGTGGCGCCAGCCGCGCCGCGCCAGCCACAGCAGGCCCACCAGCAGCGCGAAGAGCTGCAGGTCGATGGCCACGTACCAGGCGCCGACGGTCAGCGCCTCGTAGCCCAGCACGTCATGCAGCAGCAGCGCATGCGCCAGCAACTGGCCGGCGCCGATGTCGGTCGGCACCATCTCGGGCCAGGAAGATGCGATGAGCCGGCAAGCCCCCAGCGTCAGCAGCAGCGCCGCCAGGAAGGGCAGCGTCAGGCGCAGGTAGCGCCGCCACAGCAGTTCCGGCACGCCGGCCTGCAGCGCCTGGCCGCGCGGCGACAGGCCGCGTGCGCTGAGATAACCCCCGACGACCAGGAAGATCTGCACGGCCATGCGGCCGTATTGGTGGGAGAGTTCAGCCAGGAAGGGCAGCGCGGCATGGGCGGCACGCGAGATCGGGCCGTAGCTGACCAGATGGTGCAGCACGATGATCTGGGCGGCCACGGCCTTCAAGGCGTCGATGTGGGGCAGTCGGCGGGTGGACGTGGACATGGTCTGCCCCGCTTGGCCGCCCGAATGCCGGCACCAGGGCCCTGGCAGAGGAGGGCGGCCGGCGAAGCGGGGGATGACAGGGTCGTTGACAAAAAGAACGGGCCTGCAGTGCAGGCCCGTGGCTTCGGACGCGTTGAATTGTACCGGTCTGTGTGAGGGGAAACCCTTGTGTTTCAGGGGGGGGTTCCTGAAACCCGTCACTTGCTCGTCACGGTCAGCCGGTTGTCGACGGACTTCACCCCGTCAACGGCCTTGGCGATGCTCTCCGCACGGTCCTTCTCGGCCGGCGTGGCGACCTTGCCCGTCAGCTGCACGAAGCCATCGGCATCGGTGTCGACGTGGACGACGGCCAGCGACGACACCTTGCTCGCGGCCAACTGGGCCTTGATCTTGGTCGTGACGACGGAATCCTTCACCCACACCTTGGTGGCGCCAGCGGGCTTGGTGTCGGCGTGGCTGGCCAGCGGCATGGCGAGGACGGCAGCCAGGGCGAGAGGGGCGATGGGGGAGATCTTCATGGCGGTTCCTTTCAGCGGAAGGCGGCGATGCCGGATGCGCGCCGCAGAGCCATGACTCTGGGCGCTGGGGCTGGCGCCATGCGGCAGACGCCGCCTCGCCCGCCTGTAGGCCAAGGACTTGCCCGTGCTGCCGAGAGAAAAGCCCGCGAGCTTCTGGCGGGTCGGCATCGCGCGACAGGCGCCTCCAGGGGGCGATATCCCCGCCCTCACGCGTTTCGGCCCGGGCGATTACGCTGCGGCCTTCGCGAAATCTGGAACAGGCAAGAAGGGCCGATGGACAACCTGGATCTTGGGGTGCTGCGCGTGGCGGCCGGTTGGCGGGCCGAAGCGCGGGGTGTGGTGCTGGGCACGATCACGCGCACCTGGGGCTCCGCGCCGCGCCCGGTGGGCTCGCTGGTGGCGGTGCGCGACGACGGGCAGATCTCCGGCTCGGTGTCGGGCGGCTGCATCGAGGACGACCTCGTGGCGCAGCTGCGCGCGGGCAGCCTGGCCATCACGCGGCCCACGGCGCTGCGCTATGGCGTCGGCGCCGAGGAGGCGCGTCGCTTCGGCCTGCCTTGCGGTGGCACGCTGGAGCTGATGCTGGAGCCGCTCGGCCCGCAGTCGGCGCTGGACGACTTGCTGGCCCGCCTGACGCGGGGCGAGCGCGTGCGCCGCACGCTGGACCTGGCCACCGGCTCCGTGGCGCTGCAGCCTGCCGACCGGGGCGCCGATGCGCTGACGCTCACCGAGACGAAGCTCGTCAGCCACCATGGCCCGCAGTGGCGGCTGCTGGTCATCGGCGCCGGCCAGATGACCGACTACCTGGCGCAGATGGCGCAGGCGCTGGGGTACGGCGTCACCGTCTGCGACCCGCGCGAGGAGTATGCCGAGGGCTTCGCGCTGCCCGGCGCGGTGCTGACGCGCGACATGCCCGATGACGTGGTCACCGCCTTCCAGGTGGACGAGGCCACCGCGGTCGTGGCGCTGACGCACGATCCCAAGCTGGACGACCTGGCGTTGATGGAAGCGCTCAAGAGCCCCGCGTTCTACGTGGGAGCGATCGGTTCGCGCGTGAACCAGGCCAAGCGGCGCGCGCGACTGGCCGAGCATTTCGGCCTGACCGCCGCCGAGCTGGACCGCCTGCACGGCCCCGTGGGCCTGGACATCGGTGCCCGCACGCCGCCGGAGATCGCGCTCTCCATCCTGGCCGAGATGACGGCCGTGCGGTATCGCGCCGGGGGTGCCAAGGTTGAGGCGGGATGCGCGCTCTGAGGCGGCTGCTCTCGTCGCTTGCCTTGAGCTGGGCAGGGCTGGCGGGAGCGCAAGGTGTCCAGCCGCTGCCGCTTGGCGATGTGCTGGCGACCGTAGGCAGTGTGGCGCTGTCGGCTGACGGCCAGGTGGCGGCCCACGTCAGCGCGCTCGGCGGCGTGACTCTATGGGACCCCGTGACCGCCCGAGTGCTGCCTGGCGCGCCAGAGTTCAAGCGAGCAACCGCCGTGGCGCTGAGCCGCGATGGCCGCTGGCTGGCTGTGGGGCAGGACGACGGGCGCTTGCAGATCTGGTCGCGCCATGAGGCGCCTCAACCGATGCGAGAACTGCGCGGCCACAGCGGCCGCATCACGGTGCTGGCCTTTTCGGCGGACGATGCACGCCTGGCCAGCGGCAGCACGGATGGCACGGCTCAGGTGTTTGACGTCGGCACGGGGCAGCGGCAGCAGGTGTTGGACTCGGTCTACAACGGGCATTCGGCCGAGGGCGTGGCCTATCCCGTCGCCCTGGCATTCGCGGCGGCCGATCAGCTGCTGCTGGTGCAGGACTGGCGCCAGCGCCAGTACGACAGCGACCGCGTCACGTCGTTGTGGGCGCTGCCGCAGGGGCTGGAGATCGGGCAGCGGCAAGGCACGCCTCCCAGCGCGGAAGGCGTGCGGTTGGCCGCGCAGGCCATCGGCGGCGGCGGTTGGTTGTGGGCCTACAGCGCTGCGGAACACCTGATGGTGCAGCGGCTGGATGGTTGCGGGCCGGAGCGTGCGCTGGCGCCGACAGGCTACGCCGACACCGTCGCCGTGGACCCGTGGGGCCGCTGGGTTGCCGAGAGTCGCGACGAGGCCTTGAACTTCGTCGACCTTGCGAGCCGCCGCGTGGCAGCCGTGCACCTGCCGGCGCGGGCGCTGGCCGTGCTGCCGCAGGCGGACGGCCGCAGCGTCTTGGCCCTGCTGGCAACGTGGACGCGTGACGAGGACGCGTTGGTTTCCAAGCCTGGCGCCAAGCAAGCGGTGCCGCGACCGGCGCGTCTCTACCGTGTCGTCGTACCGGCAGCGCTGGCCAGCGGCCCGGCTTTGGCCGTGCCCCCCGGCGCGGCCACGTGCACGGCCAGCGAGGCGGCGCGGCGCAGCCAGCAGTTCGTCACGCCTGAGGGTGTGGCTGCGCTGACGGTGAAGGCGCGTCTGGCATCGACGCAGCTGGCTGCTCCTGCCGCCGATGCGGCCGGCCGGCTCGGGTCGGTGGCGCAACTGCGTTTTGATGCTGCAGGCCGGCTGATGGCGCTGTATGAAGCTTCCGGCAGCGACGCCGCCGGTGTGCAAGTCTGGCAGCTGGCGACGGGCCGCGTGGCACTGGCGCAGCGTCTGGCAATGCAGCATCAGTTCGCCCCGGCCCAGTGGCTGGGCATGGATTGGGCTGTGCTCGGCCCGAACAACGATTGGGTGCTCGCGACCTCGGGCCAGCGCCTGCTGGACGCGAGCAGCGAGTACGCGTCCAGTGCCGCGCTCGCGGCCGATGACGCGACGCGGCGGCTGTATCGCGTGGCCGGCAGCGACATTGAACAGGTCACAGCCGAGGGACATAGGTTGCCGCCTGTGCGAGGCCGCAGCGCCGTCGCTGGCATCGCGGCGCGCAATGGCCGGCTGCTGGTGCGCTATCGCGACGGCGGCATGGAGCTGTTTGCCGGCACGCCGCTGGCGTCCACGCGCTTTCGCGGCCCGGCCAAAAAGAGCAGCGCAGGAGAGGGTGACGACTGGTCTCTCGACAGTCTCATGCTGTCGGCCAGCGGCCGCTATGTGCAGTACGTTGCCAACCCTGCGGCCTATGAAACGCCGGGTTTCGATGCCGCGTGGCGGCTGGCCGATGGCGAGCAGGTGGGCACGGGCACGCCCGTGGCGCCGCTGCCGCTGCGGGTCGACCGCGTCTTGGCGCTGGACACCCGCGCCCATCGCCTGGCCGTTTGGGATTTCGATCGCAACGAGGTGGTCGCCCGCTTGCCGCGCCAGCGCAGCCGTGACGGCCGGGGCGTGCCCGTGCCGTTGAAAGCGGCCATCAGCGACGACGGCCGCCTGGTCGCTAGCGCGTCGCCGGATGGCCTGGTGCGGGTCTGGGATATCGACGCCCACCAGCTGCGAGGCGAGGCACGCGTTGGCGCCGAGGTCACGGCCCTGGCCTTCGATGCGCCCGGTCGCCAACTGGCAGTGGGCCGCGCCGGCGGCCAGGTCTGGGTGCTGGCGCTGCCCTGACGCCTCACTTCATCGTGTAGCCCCGGCCGTCCATGCAGGCGTCCACGGCGCGGTTGAACACGCTGGTGTCCGCCTGCGCATTGGGCTGGGTGGTCGCCCAGCGGTTGCAGTCGCGGCGGTCGTTCTCCAGTTGCTCGGGCGACTGGCCGTTGCGCGGGTAGATGATGGGGTCGGCCTTGGGAGTTGGCGGTGGTGGCGCCGGCTGTACCTGGGCCGTGCTGAGGACCTCGGGCGGCGGCGTGACGACGGCATAGCCTTCCGGCACGGCGCGGTAGTACACGCCGTTGGCGTAGTAGTAGGGCAGGCCGCCGAGGGTCAACGTCACATAGGCCGGCGGCAGCAGCGGGATGACGACGCCCACGGGCGGCAGCACGACGCGGTAGCGCGGCCCGTAGGGCTGGTACCAGATGCCGCCGTGGAACCAGTAGCGGTTCGGCCCGGCGCCCACGATGACGGCACCCTGCGGCACCACCGGCGCCACATAGCCGGGGGCGGGGTAGTAGTGGTCGTGGTGGTAGCGGTTGTCGAACACCATGCCGATGTTGGCGCGTACGCGCACGTCGGCGTGAGCGGCGGGCGCGGCGAGCGCGCCGCACAGTGCCAGCAGGGCGAGGGAGGAGGAGGGAAGAACCTTCATGATCGTCGCGGAGGAAAGCCGGAAGGAGAAAACGCAACGCAGTCAGCGTGCGCCGCGTGGACGTCGATGGTTTTTCCGCCGCGTAAAGTCGGCGGCCTCAACCCGTCGCCAGGCCGTCCCCGCCCATGATCGAGCTGCACTACTTCCCGAGCAACGCCAGCTTCGCGCCCCACATCCTGCTGGAGGAGATGGGCATCCCGTTCACGCTGCGCGTGGTGGACCGCGCCAACAACGAGCACAAGTCGCCCGCCTATCTGAAGCTCAACCCCAACGGGCTGATCCCGGTGCTGGTGGACGGTGACCTGGTGCTCTACGAGACCGCCGCCATCCTGATGCATCTGGCCGACTGCCACGCCGGCTTCGCGCCTGCGCCCGGCACGCCGCAGCGGGCCGAGTACTACAAGTGGATGGTCTGGCTGACCAACACGCTGCAGGCCATGCTGATCCACTACTTCTACCCGGACCGCATGGCCAGCGATGCGGCCGAGGTCAAGGCCCGCGCGGAGGCCCAGGTGGCGCCGATGCTGGACCAGATGGACGCTCAACTGGCCCGTCATGGCGGGGCCTGGTTCCTCGGCAACGAATACACGGCCGTGGACCCGCTGGCCTTCATGCTGTGCCGCTGGACGCGCATGCAGGCCAACCCGGCCAAGACGCGGCCGGCACTGGGCGCTTATCTGCAGCGGGTGTTCGACCGGCCGGCCACGCAGCGGGTGGTGGCGAAGGAGAAGCTGCCGGACCCGGTGTATTGAATGTGCTCGCGATGCGGTGGGCTGCTTTTGCCAGGAGCCTCCCGACCCGTTGCCGTGCCGCGGGAGTCCGCCCCGCGAGGGCGGGTAACTTTTCTCTGTCGCGCCAGAGAAAAGTCACCAAAAGAGAGGCGCCAACACAATCCGCACTCGAGCGGGATGACGCGCTCGCGATGCTTGAAGCGAGAAGCGCCCCGACGCGAGCCGCTTCGCTCTCGCCCACCACTTGTGCCGCTCACCATGGCTCGGGCCGGCATCCCGCTTAACGCGTGGCTGCACGCCAGCGCGGGGCCCGCCGCAAACCCGAACAGCCGCGCCGCCCGGGCGGCGCTAGACGGGGCTGTCTTGAGGAGCGCGGCGTGCGGCCTCGCGTCGAGCGGCAAGACGGGGTGTGGGTTTGCGCACGTCGAACGTCAGGTGCGCGTTCCGTAGGCGCTTTCCGACCCCGCCAAAGCCCATCTCAAGGCGCGGCACACAGGCAATGCACGGCCGCCGCCTTCTCCCAATGCCCCTGCGCCGACTGCTTGGCCAGTTCCTTCAGCGTGGACAGGTCTTCGATCAGCGGTGCGGGTAGCAGGTCCAGCCCCGTCGCTTGCGCGAAGGCTTCGACCATGGACGGCGCCATCGAGCCCGTCAGCGAAGCGAGCAGCCGCTCCTGGCGGCTCATGTCGCGCTCGACATAGGCCACGCGCGGTTTCTCGCCGTCCTTGAGCGTCAGCTTGCCCAGCTGGGCGGCCGTCTGCACGGCGTCGTCGAAGCTGCCGATGCGGTCGATGAGGCCGCGCGCCAGCGCCTGCGAGCCGGTCCACACGCGGCCCTGGGCCACGGCGTCGATCTTCTCGGGCGTGCTCTTGCGCGCTTGCGCGGCCAGGCCGGTGAAGCGGCCATAGATGTCGTCGATGCCGGCTTGCACCAGTGCCTGGTAGCGCGGGTCCAGCGGGCGGCGCGGGTCATAGGCACCGGCCAGCCAGGTGGTCGTCACGCCACCGGTGTGCAGCGACAGCTTGTCCATGAGCTTGTCGGCCGTGGGCAGCATGCCGAACACGCCGATGCTGCCGGTGATGGTGCCGGCGTCGGCGATGACGGCGTCGCTGCTCATCGAGATCCAGTAGCCGCCCGAGGCCGCCACGTCGCCCATGGAGACGACCACCGGCTTGCCGGCCTTGCGCGTCAGCTCCAGCTCGCGCCGCACGATCTCCGAGGCAAAGGCGCTGCCGCCGGGTGAGTTCACGCGCAGCACAACGGCCTTGATGGCGTCGTCCTCGCGTGCCTTGCGGATCAGGCGGGCCGTGGAGTCGCCGCCGATGCGGCCGGCGCCGGCTTCACCGTCGACGATCTCGCCCTCCGCCACGACGATGCCCACGCCAGGTTGCACGGCATTCGGCGCGCCGGCATCGGGCACGCGCGGCAGGTATTCGGCCAGCGACACCTGCCGGAAGCTCTTGGCCGCCTCGTCCTTCGCACCCTTGGCGATCAGCAGCTCACGCATCTCGTCGCGCGTCTTCAGGCCGTCGACGAGCTTGGCCTGCAGCGCCAGGCGGGCGGCGCTGCCCTGCGCGGCGGCCAGCCGCTGCGGCAGCTCGGCGATGTCGCGCGAGATGCTGCCGGCTTCGAGCTTGCGGGCGGTTTCGATGGCGCCGGTGAAGCCGTTCCACAGCTCACCGTAGACCAGCCCTTCGGCCTCCAGCGTGGCCGGGCTCGGGCCGTTGGCGAAGTAGGGCTCCACGGCGTTCTTGTACGTGCCGACCTTGATGACGTTGGCCGAGACGCCCAGGCGGTCCAGCGCGTCCTTGTAGTAGGTGCGGTAACGGCCGAAGCCTTCGAGCATGACCATGCCCATCGGGTGCACATAGACCTCGCTGGCCTGGGCGGCCAGGAAGTAGCTGCGCTGGCTGAACTGGTCACCGTAGGCGAACACGGGCTTGCCGGATGCCTTGAATCGCTGCAGCCCGGCGCTCACCTCGTGCAGCCCCGCCATGCCGGCGCTGCCGAGGTCGTCGACGTCCAGCAGCACGGCGCTGATCTTGTCGTCGCGCGCGGCGTGGTCCAGCACGGCCAGCACGTCGCGCAGCCGCGTCTGGTGCGCCAGGCTGCGGCCCTGGGCTTGTGCCATCAGCTGGTCGCGGGTGCTGCCCGAGAACTGCTCGACGAGGTTGCCCTCGAGCTTGACGACCAGCGTGGTCTTGTCCTGCAGCGGCTTGGGGCCGCGGGTCAGCAGCGCCGTCACGACGATGACGATCAACAGCAGCACGAAGAGGTTGGTCAAGGCTCGACGTGTGCCGTCGAGCAGCCACCAGGCCTTGGAGAAAAACCAGCCGATTGCGGAAAACAGGGACTTCATCGACAGCGATCTTGAGGGTTGATGCCCGCCGATTGTGTAGGCCGCCGGCCTTAAGCTCTGCAAGTCACGGTTGGGAGACACCCTCATGCTTGCTTGGCCCGCTTGGACCAGACGCCTCAACGAGCACTTTCCGCTGCGCTATGCGAGCTGGATGCTGTGCGGCCTGCTCGCGCTGCTGTTTGCGGCGCGCTGGCATGTGGGATTTGCCGATGGCGTGCTGGCGATTCTCTTCCTGGCGCTGACGCTGCTGGGCTTGCACGACATGCGTCAGACGCGCCACTCCATCCTGCGTAACTACCCGGTCATCGGGCATCTGCGCTTCCTGCTGGAGTTCATCCGCCCGGAGATCCGCCAGTACTTCCTGGAGGGCGACAACGATGCCGCGCCGTTCTCGCGCGCGCAGCGTTCCATCGTCTACCAGCGCGCCAAGGGTGACCCCGACCAGCGCCCCTTCGGCACGCAACTGGACGTGGGCACGCGGGGTTATGAGTGGATCAACCATTCGCTGGTTCCGACCCATCTGCCCAGCCACGACTTCCGCATCACCATCGGTGCAGGCCGCGCGCAGCCCTATTCGGCGAGTGTCTTCAACATCTCGGCGATGAGCTTTGGTGCGCTGAGCGCCAACGCCATCCTGTCGCTCAACAAGGGGGCCCGCATGGGCGGCTTCGCCCACGACACGGGCGAGGGCTCCATCAGCGCGCACCACCGGGTGCACGGCGGCGACCTGATCTGGGAGATCGGCTCGGGCTATTTCGGCTGCCGCAACGACGACGGCTCGTTCAGCGCCGAGAAATTCCAGGCTGCGGCCCTGGACCCGCAGGTCAGGATGATTGAGCTCAAGCTCAGCCAGGGCGCCAAGCCGGGCCATGGTGGCGTGTTGCCTGGGCCCAAGGTCACCGCCGAGATCGCCGCTGCGCGCGGCGTGCCCGAGGGTGTGGCCTGCATCTCGCCGGCTCGCCACAGCGCGTTCTCCACGCCGGTGGAGATGATGCAGTTCATCGAGCGGCTGCGCACGCTGTCGGGCGGCAAGCCCACCGGCTTCAAGCTGTGCATCGGCCACCCGTGGGAATGGTTCGCGCTCGCCAAGGCGATGCTGGAGACCGGCATCACGCCGGACTTCATCGTCGTCGATGGTGCCGAGGGCGGCACTGGCGCTGCGCCGCTGGAGTTCACGAACTACGTCGGCGCACCGCTGCAGGAGGGGCTGCTGCTGGTGCACAACACGCTGGTGGGCCTGAACCTGCGTGACAAGATCAAGATCGGCTGTGCCGGCAAGGTCACGACGGCCTTCGACATCGTGCGCCTGATGGCGCTGGGCGCGGACTGGTGCAACTCCGGCCGCGGCTTCATGTTTGCGCTGGGCTGCATCCAGGCGCAGGCCTGCCACACCGGCCACTGCCCGACGGGCGTGACGACGCAGGACCCGCAGCGCCAGCGCGCCATCATCGTGCCCGACAAGGCGCAGCGGGTCGCCAACTTCCACCAGAACACGCTGAAAGCGCTGAAGGAACTGGTCGAGGCGGCGGGCCTGTGTCACCCGCAGGAAATCACCGCGCAGCACATCGTGCATCGGCTGGACAAGCACGAGGTCAAGCTGCTGGCCAGCCTGCTGCCGTTTGTCGAGCCCGGGGCCGTGCTGCGGGGCGATCTGTCACACAACACGTTCCGCACCTACTGGCCGATGGCCAGCGCGCACAGCTTCGCGCCGCAAAGTGCCATGTCGCGCGCCGGCCAATCTTCATATACCACCTGATTGCGGGGTCTGGCATTTTTGACCTAGGGATATTTGGAACAAAGCACTCACAATGGGTAACAACGTTTTGTTCCGCCATGCCGACCGTCTATCTCCTCCGTCTCAGTGACTCCGCCTTGGCGCGGACCCGCGCCCAATTGCAGCATTCGGACGATGTCGAGCTGGTCGGCAGCGGCAACAGCTTGGCTGAGTCACTGGACGAGATCGATGCGCTCATGCCGGACATCGTCGCCAGCGATCTGCGGCTGAAGGACAACCATGCGATGCGGGTTGCCGTGGAATTGGGGCGTTTGGCGGTGCGGCCGCAGCTGATGCTGCTGACCCCCACGGCCGACGACCTGCAACTCTTCGCCGCGCTCAGCGCTGGCGCGAACGCTTACCACCTGGATAACGGCAGCGGCATCGGCCTTGTCGAGGCGCTGCTCTGTCTGCACGAGCGCCGCGTGGTGCTCGGCCCGCGGTTGGCGCGCCAGGCGCTGGCGGCCTTCGGCATCGAGCGCAGCCCGCTGGTGACGGCGAGCCAGGCCGCCGCAGCACTCGACACGACGCCCGCCGGCCGACAGATCGACCAGTCCGGTCGCCATCTGCTGACCTTGCTGGCGCAAGGCCTGCTGCTGCCCGAGATCGTGGCGCTGTGGAAATTGGATGTCGCCGAACTGGAGCGCCGCATGTGGCGCATGGTGCGCCTGCTGCACGTGCGGTCGCGCGAACTGCTGGCGGCTTGAGTTCCCCGATTGTCTGAACGGTCCACCGCAGTGGGCTGATCGGCAGCTCAGGCGGTGGGGACGGTGTCCAGGAAGCTTTGGCGCTGAGACAGCTTCTCCATGTGGCGCGCCAGGTTCGGATATTCCTCGCGCCAGCCGATCTCGGGGAAACGGAACGCCAGCCAGCCCAGTGCGCAGCCGACGGCGATGTCGGCCAGCGTGAAATGGTTGCCCGAGCACCATGCCTTGTCGCCCAGGCCCTGGCTCATGGCGGCGAGGCTGGCCGCGACCTTGGTCATCTGACGGTCGATCCAGGCGGGGCTGCGTTGTTCGTCGCTGCGGTGCGGCCAGGTTCGCTCCATGCGGGCCAGGATGCCGGCGTCCATGACGCCATCGGCCAGCGCCTCCCAGGTGCGCACTTCGCAGCGCTCACGGCCGCGTTCGGGGATGAGTTTGCCCACGGGCGACAGCGTGTCCACGTACTCCACGATGACGCGTGAGTCGAACATCGCGCCGGTGATGGAGTCCTGGCCTTCCATGACCAGGCAGGGCACCTTGCCCAGCGGATTCATTTTCAGGATGGCGTCGCTGCCCCAGACGTCCTCGAGCACCAATTGGTAGTCGAGCTTCTTCTCGGCCATCACGATGCGCACCTTGCGCACATACGGGCTGGTGAGAGAGCCGATCAACTTCATCGCGGTCATAGAGGGCAAGCACGGGTCACAAGTGGAAACGATTTTAGCGAGCCGCCCCGAGTGAGCTGCCGGTGAAAAAAGCCTGTCGGGTGGCGCCGACAACAGCCACCCACGCGGGGGTTGCCAGCCCGGCGCGCCGCCCGCAAAGTGTCGCCCGGCCATGGCGCATCGAGGCGCGCCGTACGGGCTGACGTCGGGTCTCGACGCAGCGAGGTTTGACCCCGCAGCAGTGCTCGTCGCTGATATCGGCTTCACGAAACGTCAGCGCAGCCCCATCCCGGAAGCTGCCGCCCTTACCGCTTCATCACGTCGGTAGCGCGGCAGGGTGGGCATGCGGCCAGCGGCTGCGAGACCGCCGTTCTGGTGCCGACTTCTAGAATCGCGGGCTTTCCACGATTTGCCGCGCCGCCATGACCACCACCGACTTCAACCCGATCAGCGCCCTCTCGCCGCTGGACGGCCGTTATGCCGCCAAGGTCGCGGCGCTGCGCCCGCTGCTGTCCGAGTACGGGTTGATGCACCGCCGCGTGCAGGTCGAGGTGGAGTGGTTCATTGCGCTGAGCGACGCCGGCTTCAAAGAGTTCAAGCCGCTCTCCAGCGCCGCCCGCTCGCGCCTGCGCCGGCTCGTCAAGAAGTTCAGCGAGGCCGATGCGGAAGAAATCAAGGCCATCGAGCGCACCACCAACCACGACGTCAAGGCCGTGGAGTACTGGATCAAGCGCAGCTTCGAGGGCCAGCCTGAACTGCAGGCCGCAGGCGAATTCGTGCACTTCGCCTGCACCAGCGAAGACATCAACAACACCAGCCACGCGCTGATGCTGAAGGCCGCGCGCGACGAGGTCATGCTGCCGGCGCTGGACGGCATCGTCGAGAAGCTGCGCGGCATGGCGCACCAGTTCGCCGGCACGCCGATGCTGAGCCGCACGCACGGTCAGACCGCCAGCCCCACGACGGTGGGCAAGGAGATCGCCAACGTCGTCGCCCGGCTGCAGGCTGCGCGTGCCCGCATCGCCGCGGTCAAGCCACTGGCCAAGATGAACGGCGCCGTGGGCAACTTCAACGCCCACCTGTCCGCGTGGCCCAAGCACGACTGGGAAGCCTTCAGCAAGCAGGTCATCGAGAAGCAGCTGAAGCTGACGTTCAACCCGTACACCATCCAGATCGAACCGCACGACTACATGGCCGAGCTGTTCGACGCGTTCACGCGCGCCAACACCATCCTCATCGACTGGTCGCGCGACGTGTGGGGCTACATCTCGCTGGGCTACTTCAAGCAGAAGACCAAGGCGGGCGAGATCGGCAGCTCGACGATGCCGCACAAGGTCAACCCCATCGACTTCGAGAACGCGGAAGGCAACTTCGGCCTGGCCAGCGCTGTGCTGACGCACCTGAGCCAGAAGCTGCCGGTGAGCCGCTGGCAGCGTGACCTGACGGACTCCACGGTGCTACGCAACATGGGCGTGGGCCTGGGCTACGCACTGCTGGGTTATGACTCCCTGGCCAAGGGCCTGGGCAAGCTGGAAGTGAACGAAGCCGCGTTGGCTGACGACCTCGATGCCGCCTGGGAAGTGCTGGCCGAGCCCATCCAGACCGTCATGCGCCGTTTCGGCCTGCCCAACCCTTACGAACAGCTCAAGGAGCTCACACGCGGCAAGGCCATCACCCAGGAGTCCATCCGTGCCTTCATCGAGGGGCTGGACCTGCCCAAGGCTGAGAAGGCGCGCCTGCTCAAGCTCACGCCGGGCAGCTACACCGGGCTGGCGCAAGACCTGGCGCGGCGCATCTGAGCTGCTGCCCGGGAGCGCGTCGGTCGCTGCGCGCTTCCCGGGCCGGCCTACAAAGCCAGGCGGAAGACTCTCGAGGGCTCGTTGTAGCCCTCGAGCTGTTTCTGACCTTCCTCCACGAAGCCCAGCTTGCCCAGCAAGGAGACGCTGGGTTGGTTGTCCAGGGCGGTGATGGCCATCAGTGTCTTCCAGCCCATCACTTGCCGGGCGTGGACGACGCAGCCGCGCGCGGCTTCGAGCGCGTAGCCGCGGCGCTCATGCCGCGCCAGCAGCGCGTAGCCGAGGTCGGGCTCGGGCAGCGTCGGGCGTTTGAACAATCCGCACATGCCGACCAGTTCGCCGTCCTCATGCCGTTCAATGGCCCAGAACCCATGGCCCAGCTCACGGTAGGCCTTGAACAGGCGCGCCTCGGCCCACGCCAGGGCGTCGTCCCGGCAGTGCACGCCTGGCGTGCTGATGTTGCGCAGCCAACCGGGCTCGTTGAGCAGTTCGAGCAGGAAGGGCGCGTCCAGCGGTGTGAATTCACGCAATGACAGGCGTTCGGTGTCCAGGATGATCATGGAGTCCGACAATACTGGGTCCTGCCTGCGGTTCGCATCCTGCGCCTGAACGAACTCCCTGCCTGACTTGTCATGAGCCCGGCCCTACCCGCCCACGAAAATCCCGCGCTTCGCCAAGCCTTGCGGGAGCTGGGCGCCCTCCTGGTCGAGGCAGGCTCGAGAGCGGTCGGTCCTCCGTGCGTGACCTGACTGCCGGCGCCAAAGGGACCTGCATGGACGCGTTTCATTCGGATGGCCGCGGCGCTGGGCTTGGAGGCCTTGGCCACCGCAAATGGCCGGCTCAGCGAACCTTTCAGCGCCGCTGGGTTGCCGGTCGGCGCTCTTCGATCGCCGCTCATCCGAGCGGGCGCTGGTCGGCGGCCGGCAGAGCCCAGCCCTGACAATTGCACGCCATGACCTTCGTCTCCCAGCTCCAAGCCCTCACTCCTCACTCCCGGCTGTGCGTCGGGCTCGACCCGGAACCCGCCAAGCTGCCCGGTGCGTGGGCGGGGGACGTCAGCCGCATCTACGACTTCTGCGCCGCCATCGTGGACGCCACGCACGATCTCGTCTGCGCGTTCAAGCCGCAGATCGCCTATTTCGCCGCGCACCGTGCCGAAGATCAGCTGGAGCGCCTCATCTCGCACATCCATGCCGTGGCGCCCCATGTGCCGGTCATCCTCGACGCCAAGCGCGGTGACATCGGCTCGACGGCCGAGCAGTATGCGCGAGAGGCCTTCGTGCGTTATCAGGCCGACGCCGTCACGCTGTCGCCCTTCATGGGGTTCGATTCGGTCGAGCCCTATCTTGCCTATGAGGGCAAGGGTGCCATCCTGCTGTGCCGCACGTCCAACAAGGGCGGCGATGACTGGCAGATGCAGCGCCTGGCCGACGTGCCGGGCCAGCCCCGTCTGTTCGAGCATCTTGCGCACCTGGCTGAATCGCAGTGGAACCGCAACGGCCAGTTGGGCCTGGTGGTGGGCGCCACCTATCCCGCCGAGATCGCGCGGGTGCGGGAGCTGGCGCCCACGCTGCCGCTGCTGGTGCCCGGCGTGGGCGCGCAAGGTGGCGATGCAGCAGCCGTTGTGCAGGCGGCCGGCCGTGTAGCACCGCTGGTGGTCAATTCGTCCCGGGCCATCCTGTACGCCAGCCGCGAGGCAGATTTCGCCCAGCACGCCCGGGCCGTGGCCGAGGCCACGCGGCGCGCCCTCGCCTGAACATGCCGCGCGGCGCGGGCGACCGCTTCAGCAGCCTCGCCGGTCGGGGTGTTTCGGCAGAGCACCTGCCTGACCGGCTGGCCACGCGCATGCGCTGGCAGGCGGCTCGCGTCTTCCTGCTCGCCTGCGGGCCGGTCTTCCTGCCGGTGGCCGTCTTGCTCTGGTTCACGCGCCAGCCGGGCGAGTGGTGGGACGGCTGGCTGCCGCCGTTGCTGTCCGCGCTGATCTCCGCCCTGGCGTTCGCTCGACTGTTGACGGTGCGGCACAGCCCCGAGCGGCAGTCGCGCCCCGCATTCGCGATGCTGCTGATGACGCTCGTGCTGGCGTTGCCGATGGTGGTGGCGGTGTCACGCGATCTGGGCCTGTGGGCACTGAGCCTCACGTTGTCGGGGGTCATGGTCGCGTTTGCCACCGGCATGCTCGGGCTGCTCGCCGGCATGGTGCTGACGGCGTTGACCAGCGTGGGGCTGGCGGCCATGGCGGTGGCGGAGTCGCTGGGGTGGAACACCCATCCGATGGCGATGAACAGCCTGTTGCTGCGCACCTGCGTGCAATTCAGCCTGCTTGGCTCGGGGCTCGTGGTGGGCCTGGCGCTGATGAAGATGGTGCAGCACTCCCTCGCCGAGGCCGAGAAGCGCATGGCGCGTTTTCGCGGTTTGCTGGGCATGGCGGTGCACTGGTATTGGGAGATGGACCGGCAATTCCGGTTCACGCATGTGGCCGTCGAGCGGGCCGGCAGTGCGGGTGCAGACCTGACCGCGCGCCTGGGCAAGACGCCGTGGGAACTGGATGGCATGGGGCTGACCGAGGAAGAGCTCCAAGCGCACCGCGCCGACCTGGAATCGCACCGCCCCTTCCAGGGCATGGTGACGCGCCGTCGCAGCCTGGACGGTGCTACGCGCTGGGTCTCGATCAGCGGCGAGCCGCGCTTCGATGCGCAGGGCAACTTCCGCGGCTATTGGGGGGTGGGGCGCGACGTGACGCAGGAGGTGACGGCCGAGCAGACGGTCCATGCCACCGAGACGCGTTACCGCGAGCTGTTTCGCCGCTCGCCCAGCCCGCTGGTGCTGCACCGCTGGGGGCGGATCGTCGACGCCAACCCGGCAGCCATGGACATGTTCGGTTATGCGCAGCGCGCCAGCATGATCGGCCAGGACCTCTTCAGCCATTACGAGGCGGGCGACGAAGAGACGGCGCGCCAGCAGGCTGCGCGCCTGGAAAGCCTCGCACCCGGCGCGACTCAGCCGATGACCGAGTACCGGCTGCGCACGTTGTCGCGCCACCGCCGGCTCGTACAGGCCACCAGCGTGCGCGTCGAGACGACGTCCGGGCCCGCGACGCTGACCTTCTTCACCGACCAGACCGAGCAGGGGCGCGCCCAAGAGGCGCTGCGCCGCAGTGAGGGTCTGCTGTCGCACCTCGTGGCCACGAGCCCCGATGTGATCACGCTGGCCGAGGCGGAGAGCGGCCGCTACGCGATGGTCAACAAGGCGTTCGAGGCGCTGACCGGCTGGTCCAGCGCGGAGGTGCTGGGCCGCACGGCCGAGGAGATCGGCCTGTGGAGCCGTGAGGCCGACCGCGCGGCCGTGAGCGACGCCATACAGCGCAGCGGCATTGCGAGCAACCTGGCCGTCAGCCTGCGCCGCCGCAACGGCAGCGTGGTGTCCATGCTGGTCTCCGTGGCGCCCTTCGAGATGGACGGGAAGCGCTACCGCGTGCTGTATGCGCGCGACGTGTCCGAGAGCGAGCGCACGCGGCTCGTGCACGGTGCCATCCTGGAGAACGCGTCCATCGGCATCGCACTGACGCGTGAGCACAAGTTCGTGCTCGCCAACCCCCGCGTGGAGGCCATGTTCGGCTGGCCGCGCGGCGCGCTCATCGGCCAGCATGGCAGCGTGGTGTGGCCCACGGTGGACGAATGGGAGGCCGTCGACCAGGCGCTGAGCGCCAGACTGGCTGCGGGCCAGCAGGCCGAGACGGAGCGAACCATGCGCCGCCGTGACGGCTCCACCTTCCTGGCGCGTCTGTTGGCGCAGGCCGTCGACCCCGCCCACCCGAGCCGAGGCGGCACGATCTGGATCGTCGAAGACATCACCGAGCGTCGACGCGTGGAAGACCAGCTCGCCCATGCCAAGGACGAGGCGCAGGCGGCCAGCCGGGCCAAGAGCGCCTTCCTCGCCAACACCAGCCACGAAATCCGCACGCCGCTCAACGGACTGCTGGGCCTGGGGCGGCTGGCGCAGCAGCCCGACATCTCCGAGGCACAGCGCCGCGACTACCTCAACCAGATGATGGAGAGCGCCGAGAGCCTGTCTGGCCTGATCTCCGACATCCTCGACTTCTCCAAGATCGAGGCCGGCCGGCTGTCGCTCGAGACGCAGCCCTTCTCGCTGCGCGAGCTGCTGGCATCCATGCGTCTGGCCTATCTGACTCTCGCCCAGGCGCGCGGTCTCACCTTCACCGTCGAGATCGATCCGGCGCTGCCGAGTTGGGTCTTCGGCGATCCACTGCGCACGCGTCAGATCCTTTCCAACTACCTGACCAACGCGCTGAAGTTCACGGGGCATGGCAGCATCGCCGTCCGCGTCAGAAGCTTGAGCCGCAACAGCCGGGGCATCGCGGGCGAGTGGGTGCGCATCGAAGTCACCGACACCGGCTCGGGCATCGCACCCGGGCAGCAGCAGCGCCTGTTCCAGCCGTTCACGCAGGCTGACGAATCGACCACACGGCGCTTCGGCGGCACCGGACTGGGGCTGTCCATCTGCCGCGAACTGGCGACGTTGATGGGGGGGCAGGTGGGCGTGCGCAGCGTGGAGGGGCAGGGCTCGACCTTCTGGGCCGAACTGCCGCTCGCCGGTGCGCCAGCGCCGACGCCCGCCCCCGGCCAGCCCCGCGAGGCTCGCGCCGACGGTGCCATGGCGACCAGCCTGCAGGGGCGCCGCGTGCTCATCGCGGAAGACCACCCGGTCAACATGCTCATCGCGGTTGCCCAGTTGGAGCAGTGGGGCATGACCGTGTCGCAGGCCGGCGACGGGCGGCAGGCCGTCAGCGCCGCGCTCGCCGCCGCACAGGCCGGCCATCCATTCGATATCGTGCTGATGGACATGCAGATGCCGGTGATGGGCGGCAATGATGCGACGCGCGAACTGCGCACGCGCTTCAGCGCCGATGAACTGCCCATCGTCGCGCTGACGGCGGCGGCGCTGGTGTCCGAGCGCGACGACGCCTTCGCCGCCGGCATGAACGACTTCCTGACCAAGCCCATCGACCCGCCCAAGCTGCATCAGACGCTGCTGCGCCTCACGAGCCAGCGTTGACAATGCCGCCTCCAGCACCTGGAGGAACCCCATGAACGCCCAAGCGCCGCGACAGTTCCGCTACTACGACCTGATCATGGCGGCCTTCGTCTGTGTGCTGCTGTGCTCCAACCTCATCGGCGCAGCCAAGGCGGCGCAGCTGACGTTGCCGGTCATCGGCACCGTCACGTTCGGGGCGGACCTGTTTTTCTTCCCGATCAGCTACATCTTTGGCGACATCCTGACCGAGGTCTACGGCTATGGGCGCGACCGCCGCGTTGTGTGGGCGGGCTTTGGCGCGCTGCTGTTCTCGGCGTTCATGGCCTTCGTGGTCGTGCACTTGCCGCCGGCGCAGAACGACTTCATGGCCGTCTACCAGCCGCAGCTCGAAGCGGTGTTCGGCAACACCTGGCGCATCGTGGCCGGCTCGATGATTGCGTTTGCCTGCGGCAGCTTCGCGAACAGCTTGGTCTTGGCGAAGATGAAGATTGCGACCCAGGGCAAGTACCTGTGGGCGCGCATCGTCGGCTCTACGGTCGTGGGGCAACTTGTCGACACCGGGGTGTTCTTCCTCATCGCCTTCTACGGCATCTGGCCCAACGACCAACTGTTCGCCGTCATCGTCGCGCAGTACCTGTTCAAGACGATCTGGGAGGCGGTCATGTATCCCTTCACCGCACGCGTCGTCGCCTTCCTGAAGCGCGCCGAGGGCGTCGACTTCTACGACCGCGGCACGAACTTCAATCCCTTCTCGATGAAGGTGTAGGACCGCATGGCGGGGGGGCTATCGTCTGAAAGGCAAACGGCCTTCGCTGGCTCGAAAATACCGCCATGAGCCCCACACAAACTGCTCCGGCACCCGACCTGCTCTTCGCGCTTTTGCCTGACAGCGGCCTGGCGCCCGACGGCCCCGACACGCTGGCGCCGTTGGCCGCGGCGCTGCAGGCGCAATACCCCAACGCGCTGACGCTGACGCTGCACCCGCCCCTGCGCGATGCCGAGGGGCGTTGCCGCTGGTGGCTGGAGCCGGAGCCGAGCCCCGACGGCGTGGCGGCGGCGTTGCCCTGGTTGATCGAGCGCCTGCGCCACGAGGCCGCGCGGCTGGAGCTGCCGTGGCAACGCGTGGCGCTGGCAGGCCTGGGCGACGGTGCGCTGCTCGCGCTGGAGGCCTTGCAGGCAGAGCCGGCGCTGGCCGGCCGCGTGCTGGCGTTCGCCGGCGGCTATCTGTCGCGGCCCGAACATGCGCCGCAAGACGTTTGCGTGCACCTGCTGCACGGCCTGGAAGACCGGCGCTTTTCCTACCGCCACGTCGTCGATGCGGCGCAGGCGCTGGTGGACCTGGGGGCCGATGTGACGGCCGACCTGCTGCCGCACCTGGACCATGGCCTGCACCCGGCGCTGATCGCCAAGGCGATGGAGCAGTTGCGCACTTTCATCCCCGCGCGGCTGTGGCGCGAAGCGTTGATCGCCGCGCAGGAAAACGAGCGGCCAGTGGGCTGATCGCTCAGTCCAGCACGACCTCGGTTCGTACCGCGCCGGCCCGCTCCGCGCTGGCACTCAGCGTCAGCTGCGTGCCGACGGGGGCGCGCACGACCCACTCGGCCACTGCGCGGTCACCGGTGGGTTGCTTGTTGGCGAGGAAGGCCAGCTGGCTCTGCCGCGGGGCGTGGCCATCGAGATGGGGGCCTTCGAACCGCTCCTTGCCGCTGACGAGGCTGACGGCGGGGTCGCCGCTGGGCAGGTGCAGCTCGAACATGACGCCGCGCACGGTCTTGCGCTCCAGCGCGCGCTGCGTCACGCAGGCCGGCAGGTAGCCGGCGTTGGCCACGGCGAGGCGCACGCGCCACATGTCGGGCCCCAGCGCCCGCACCTCGACGCGGATCAGCTCCAGCCGGGGCAGGCTCATCGCGATCTGCGTCATCCACGCCGGAAAGCGGGCCACCTCGCGCTCGCGCAGCGCCGGCGGCGGGTTGCGCCAGTAGTTCATCTTGTCCCAGCCGCCGATCTCGACCGAGCCCAGCTGCGGGTGCTGGAAGGGCGTCCACGCCACGTGGGCCAGGCCATCGCAGTGCTCGTCGCTCCAGCGCAGCAGCTTCAGGTCGTCCTCGACCGGGTGGCGCCGGTACCAGTCGATCCAGCCGTGGTCGTCGGCCACGCCGGCCTCGCGCTTCGGCGACCACAGCTCGACCACCCAGAACAGCGCGCCCAGGTGCTCATAGAGCCAGTCCTGCGTGCCGGTGATGACGTCCTTGGGGTCGTAGCGGAAGTCTTCATAGATGCTGATGGCGGGGTAGCCCGAGTGCTGTTCACCCAGCGCCGAGAACTGCTGGAACAGCCACAGGTCTTCGGCCGTCATCTCCTTGTCGCTGCGCGTGCTGCTGGGCCGCAGGATGACGCCGCTGTGCGTGTGGAAGCTCACGGCCGCACCGATGTTGGGGTGGCCGGACACAAACTCCACCATCGCGCGCACTTCCGGCTCGCTGGTGGGGTAGGGGCCGGCGCCGACCTGCTGGAACTCCTGGCGCCATTCGCCGGGGAAGTTGCGGTTGAGGTCCAGCCCCTCGCGGTCGTTGTTGACGCGCAGGGTCAGGCCGTCATGGTTGCGGATGAAGCCTTCGGGAATGAGGCGGTAGTACTCGCCGCCATGCTCGCCCGGCTCGCGCGGCACCATGAGGCGCGGGTCGCCGGCGTGTTTCTTGTAGCCACCGTGCGGGTCGGGCACGCGCATGGTCAGGATGCGGCCGTCGCCGTCCACGTCTTCCATCGTCAGGCCGTCGACGGGCTGCTCGGTGTACGGGTAGGGGCGTGTGGAGCTGCGGATGTGGCGTGGCCGGTCTGCCAGCGCGAGTTCGGCGCCGTCGGGGTTGAGCCGCGGCACGATGTAGAGCGTGCGCGTGTCCAGCAGCCGGTTGATCTGCTGCGCCTCGGGGCTGGTGCCGCCATGCAGCTCGAGCAGCTGATGCAGGTAGTACAGGCAGGCGGTGGAGGCGGTCAGCTCGGCGGCGTGGATGTTGCCGTCGATCCACATCGCCGGCTTGTCGATGTCCATGCCGGCCGCCAGGTTGGTGACCACCACCACCCAGATGTCGCGGCCCTCGTGGCTCTTGCCGATGGAGCGCACCGACACCAGGTTGGGTCGCGCCTCGGCGTAGGCGAACAGCAGCGCTGTCAGGGCGTCATAACGGTAGAACTGGTCGAAGCGAGGGCGGGGCAGGGGGCTGGGCATGGTGGCGCGGATTGTGTGGACCCGCCGGCCCGCCGCCGGCCAGGGTTTGCCCTGGCGAGGCGGCCTCACTGCCCCTTGAACAGCACCTGGAATTGCCGTGACACGGGCAGGCGTTCGTCACGCCCGCGCAGCGTGACGACCATGGTGCCCTCGTCGACGCGCACGGCCCGCGCGATGCAGCGGCTGTTGACGAGCACCGAGCGATGGATCTGCCAGAACTGCTCGGCGTCCAGTTGCGTCAGCAGCTCGCGCAGCGGCGTGCGGATCAGCGCTTCGCCGCCCTGGTGCACGACGCGGGTGTAGCGCGCATCGGCCTCGAAATAGACGATCTCGTCGGGCGGGATCAGCTGCACCTCGCGGCCCACGCTGGCCTGGATGGGCCGCACGGCCGGCCTGGCCGCCTGCAGCTGCGGCAGGCTGGCCAGCAGGCGCTGCAGCGCGGTGGTCTCCGGCGTGGGGCCGGCCAGGCGCGCCCGCAGCCGCGTGAGCGTCTGGGCGAGGCGCTCGTCGTCCACGGGCTTGAGCACGTAGTCGGCCGCGCCGGCATCGAAGGCGGCGAGGGCGTGGTCGTCGAAGGCCGTGACGAAGACGACCAGCGGCGGCGTGGCCAGCGCCGACAGCCGCCGCGCCACCTCCAGGCCGCTGAGGCCCGGCATGCGGATGTCGAGAAAGACGACGGCGGGCTCGTGGGCGAGGTAGTCGTCCCAGGCCTCGGCGCCGTTGGCGCTGGCGGCCACCACGCGCAGCTCGGGCCAGCGCCGTGCCAGTGCGGCGCGCAGTTGCTCGCGCGGGGCTTCCTCGTCGTCGGCGATCAGGGCGGTCAGTTCAGTCATGGCGCAATGCGGGCGTCCAGGTGAGGGTGGCGACGCAGCCCGGGGCCGCATCGGACAGAGTCAGCGTGGCGTCGGGCAGCGCGTGCTGCAGGCGCCGGCGTGTGTTGGACAAGCCCACGCCGTCCGTGCCGCCGGGGCGCAGGCCGCTGCCGTCATCGCGCACGCGAAGGGTCAGTCGTTCGTTCTCGCGGCGCAGGTCCACCTGCACCTGCCCGCCGTGCAACTGAGGCTCGATGCCGTGCGCGATGGCGTTCTCCACCAGCGTCAACACGACGCCGGGCGGCAGCTGGGCGTGCAGCCCGGCCGGCACGTCGATGCCGAAGCGCAGCCGTGGCCCCAGCCGCGCCTGCATGATGGCGAGGTAGCGGCGCACCATCTCCATCTCGTCGTCCAGCGGCTGCAGTTCGCGCTCGAACATCGGCAGCGTGGCGCGCAGATAGGCCGTGAAGTCGCGCAGCAGCGGAGCCGCGCGGGCGTCGCCGGTGTCCACCCAGTGTTGCAGCGAGGCCAGCGTGTTGAACAGGAAATGCGGCTGGATCTGCGCGGTGGCCAGCCGCGTTTGCAGGCGCAGTGCGGCGTCCTGCTCGGCGAGTTCGTTCAGCCGCGCGGCGATCTGCTGCACGCGATAGACCGTCAGCGCCCACCAGGCCGACATGACGGCCACCATCACCCAGGCCAGCTCCGGCGCGACCTCCCGCACCGTGCCGCGCATGGCATCCTGGCCGAACAGCCGTCTGCCGCCCAGCAGCACCAGCCACAGCAGCAGGCAGGTCGCGTAGCTGGCGCCGTTGAGCCGGCGCCGCGTCGGATTGCGCCACAGCCAGCGCGCAACGGCCAGGCCCAGCACGGTCAGCAACAGGCCGGCGCAGAAGATCCACAGCGCCTGGCGGCCCGGCGTGACGGCGAAGCCCATGCCGAGCATGACGGCGGCGTTGAACAAGGCATAGCGCTCCAGCGCAGCGGGCCAGGGCTGCATGCCGGCCCGCGCCAGCTCGGCAGGCGTGAAGACGCGCGTGGGGCCGGGGTAGATCCATTGCGACCAGGGCGCGTCGGTCCAGCGTCGCGGGGGCGGGGGTGATGACATGCGCGCAGTCTAGGCAGCGCACGGCCATGGGCTGCGTAGCGATGCGGCGAATGGCCGGTCGGGCCGCGCAGATGGTTGGCCGACCGATCGGTCGGGGAAAGTGCAGAATGCCCGGATGACCCCCTGGACCGCCCTGGACCTCGAACGTCACGCCGGTGGCGTTGCCGTGCTCACGATGAACCGGCCCGCCGTGTTCAACGCCTTCGACGAGACGTTGATCGCCGAGCTGGACGAGGCCTTCGCGCAGCTGGGGGCGGACGCGGCGGTGCGTGTCATCGTGCTGGCCGGTGCCGGCAAGCACTTCAGCGCCGGGGCCGACCTGCAATGGATGCAGCGCGCCGCCGCCGCGTCGCAGGGCGACAACCTGGCCGACGCCCACCGCTTTGCGGCCATGCTGGCGCGCATCGCCGACTGCCCGAAACCGACGCTGGCCCGCGTGCAGGGCGCGGCGCTGGGCGGCGGCGTGGGCCTGGTGGCGGCGTGCGACATGGCGGTCGCGTCCAACGGCGCGAGCTTCACGGTCAGCGAGGCGCGCATGGGCATCCTGCCGGCCGTCATCGGCCCGCACCTCATCAACGCCGTGGGCCTGCGCGAGGCGCGGCGGCTGGCGCTGACGGCCTCGCGCATCGGCGCCGACGAGGCGCAACGCATCGGTCTCGTGCAGCACGTCGTGCCGGCCGGCGAGCTCGACGCGGCCGTCGACGCGTGGGTGACTGACTTGCTCGCCGCCGGCCCGCAAGCTCAAGGCCAGATCAAGCAGCTCTACGCGCGGCTGGCGCCCGGCCCGGTGACCGCAGAGGTGCGCGAGCTGACCGCGCAGACGATTGCCCGTGTGCGCACGACGCCCGAGGCGCGCGAAGGCTTTGCCGCCTTCTTCGCCAAACGCAAGCCCAACTGGAACGACGCCGAATGACGCTGAACGACTCCCGCCTCCTCATCGTCGGCGCCGGCCTGATGGGCGCCGGCATCGCGCAAGTCGCGGCGCAAGCCGGGCATGAGGTCTCGCTGTTCGACGCCCGCGCCGGCGCCGCCGCAGCCGCCAAGGCCAAGCTGGCGCAGACGCTGGATGGCCTGGCCGCCAAGGGCAAGCTGACGAGCGAGGCCGCGGCCGCGACGCTGGCCCGCATCACGCCGGTCGATACGCTGGTCTCGGCGGATGTCGTCATCGAGGCCATCGTCGAGGACCTGGACGTGAAGCGCGCGCTGTTCGCCGAGCTGGAGGCGCTGCTGCCGAGCGACGCGGTCATCGCCACCAACACCTCGTCCATCTCGGTGACGGCCCTGGCGCGCGGCATGCAGCACCCCGAGCGGCTGGTCGGCATGCACTTCTTCAACCCGGTGCCGTTGATGAAGCTGGTTGAAGTCGTGTCGGGCCTGGGCACGTCGCCCGACGTGGCGCAGGCGGTGTTCGACCTCGCTGGCCGCTGGGGCAAGACGGCCGTGCACGCGCGCTCCACGCCCGGCTTCATCGTCAACCGCATCGCCCGGCCCTACTACGCCGAGGCGCTGATGCTGCTGCAGGAGCGCGCCGCCGCGCCCGAAGTCATCGACGCCTGCCTGCGGGCGGCGGGCTTTCGCATGGGGCCGTGCGAGCTGATGGACTTGATCGGCCACGACACCAACTTCGCGGTGACGAACTCGGTGTTCGCGGCCAACTTCTTCGACCGCCGCTTCACGCCGTCGCTCGTGCAGCAGGAGCTGGTGGACGCGGGCTTTCTCGGGCGCAAGAGCGGGCGGGGCTTCTACCGCTACCCCGAAGGTGCGCCGGCGCTGCCGCAAGATGGCTTGTCCAGACCCGATGCACAACGCCTGATCGTTCATGGGCATGGCCGCGTGGCGGATCGCTTCGCCGCAGCATTTCCGCAGGCCAATCGCAATATTTCGAGTGGCTGGATCGGCTTGGAGGCCGACGATGCACAAATTCGACTGACTGATGGCCGCACCGCGCTGGAGATTGCGGCTGAGCGACAGATGAGAGGACCGGTCGTGGTGTTTGATCTGCCGCTGGGGGCGGGCACCGATCTGGCTTACTCCCAGGCCATCAACTTGGGCTCGCCAGCGAGTTGGTTGGCTTCGCTTGGCTTTACGCCGCGCGAAGTGGCCGATGTGCCCGGCCTCGTCGTCGCCCGCACCATCGCGATGCTGGTCAATGAGGCGGCCGACGCCGTGCAGCAAGGCGTCTGCGACGAGGCCGGCGCCGACGCGGCGATGAAGTTGGGCGTCAACTACCCGGCCGGGCCGTTCGAATGGCTGGCGTCTTGGGGCTTCGATGCCGTTGTGACGCTCTTGGATCGCCTCGATACCCACTACCGCGGAGAGCGATACCGCGTCAGCCCTTACCTGAGAAGACACGCGATATGACTTCCCACGCCTTCATCTGTGACGCCGTCCGCACACCCTTCGGCCGCTACGGCGGGGCCTTGTCTTCCATCCGCACCGACGACCTCGCCGCATTGCCGATCAAGGCGCTGATGGCGCGCCACCCGAACGTCGACTGGGCGGCGGTGGAGGACGTCCTCTACGGCTGCGCCAACCAGGCCGGCGAGGACAACCGCAACGTCGCCCGCATGGCCGCGTTGTTGGCCGGCCTGCCGCAGGACGTGCCGGGCGCGACGGTCAACCGACTGTGCGGTTCGGGCCTGGACGCCGTGGGCTCGGCCGCTCGCGCCATCCGGGCCGGCGAGGCCGGGCTGATGATCGCCGGCGGTGTGGAAAGCATGAGCCGCGCGCCTTTCGTGATGCCCAAGGCCGAGAGCGCCTTCAGCCGCGCGAACGCGATCTACGACACGACCATCGGCTGGCGTTTCGTCAACCCGCTGATGAAGGCGGCCTACGGGGTGGACGCCATGCCCGAGACGGCCGAGCACGTGGCGCGCGATTTCGGCATCGAGCGCGAGGCGCAGGACCGCATGGCGCTGGCGTCCCAACGCAAGGCCTTGGCGGCGCAGCAGCGCGGCTTCTTTGCACGCGAGATCGTGCCGGTCGACGTGCCGCAGAAAAAGGGCGAGCCACTGCGCGTGCTGCTGGACGAACACCCGCGCGAGACCAGCCTGGAGGCGCTGGCCCGGCTCAAGGGCGTCGTGACGCCCGACGGTACGGTGACGGCCGGCAATGCCAGCGGCGTCAACGACGGGGCTTGCGCGCTGCTGCTGGCCAGCGAGGCTTCAGCCGCCCGCCACGGCCTGACACCGCGCGCCCGCGTGGTGGGCATGGCTACGGCCGGCGTCGCGCCGCGCATCATGGGCATCGGCCCGGCGCCGGCCACGCGCAAGGTGCTGGCGCAGACCGGGCTCACGCTCGCGCAGATGGACGTCATCGAGCTGAACGAGGCCTTCGCCGCGCAAGGCCTGGCCGTGCTGCGCGATCTGGGGCTGGCCGACGACGACGCCCGCGTGAACCCCAACGGCGGCGCCATCGCGCTGGGCCACCCGCTGGGCGCCAGCGGCGCGCGCCTCGTGACGACGGCCGTCAACCAGCTGGAAGTGAGTGGCGGCCGCTACGCGCTGTGCACCATGTGCATCGGCGTGGGGCAGGGCATTGCGCTCGTCATCGAGCGGGTGTGAGCCGCTCCGGGTTAGTTGCGCGCCGGAGGGCTTGCGGGAATCTTCGTGGTGCGCCAACACCCGCGCCGTTGAATGGCCGCAAGGCGCTGGTGCTCCGGCTTATTCGAAGAACAGCCGGCTGAAGCCTTTGATGCTGACGAGATTGCCCGGGTTGCTGGTCTCGTTGAGCACGCCGCTCATGCGCTTGAGCAGCCGCGGGCTCTTCTGGGCGCGCCAGATCAGCAGGTCGGCCAGCCACGGATGGGCATTCACGCGGTTGGCGCGTTCGTAGAGGTCGAACTTCGGCTTCAGTGTGGTCAGGCTGGCCTCGTACGCGGCCCGCGCCGCGGCATCGTCATCGCGGTGGGCGAGGATCGCGTCCGCCGCCAGCATGCCAGTTTCCATGGCCTTGCCGATGCCTTCGCCTGTGAACGAATAGGTGGAGCCGGCGGCCTCGCCGGTCACCAGTAGCCCCGGGCGCGTCCACTTCGCGCCGGTCAGCGTGCAGCGCAGCGGCGCGCCCTTGAGCCACTGATCGCCCTCGCCCACCTTCTCGCCCACGCGCATCAGCTCGGCGGCGGGTGCGTACTTCTCCACGAAGGCGTCGAAGATGGCGCGCAGGTTGACGTCCTTCTTGCGGCCCTTGCCGTTCAGGTCCTTGTGCGAATCGGTGACGCCCACGCCGATGTTGAAGTGGCCGTCGGGCGCCGGGAAGATCCAGCCATAGCCGGGGCGCACGGCCTTGTCCCACACCACCTCCAGCGCCTTGATCTTGCCGACCATCTGGGGCGCCTTCACATAACCGCGCAGTGCCACGCCGCTGGGCGTGTGCCGCTCGCACATGCCGGCCGCCGTCAGCGCCTTGGGCACGGCACCGGTCGCCAGCACGACCCAGTCGGCGCGTACCTCCACCAGTTCATCGCCCCGCTTGAGCCGCGCGCCGACAACGCGGCCGTCTTCCTCGATCGGCGCCTCGAACCGAGCCTGTTCGAACTGCGCACCGGCCGCCTGCGCGGCCGTCAACATCAAGGCGTCCAACACCTTGCGCGGCAGCACGGCCAACGAGCCCGGTACATCGACGCGCCCGCCGCGCGGGCCGATGCAAGCAACATGGGCCACCGGTTCGGCCAGGCGCATGACCTCGTCCAGCAACCCCAGCCGCGCCAAGGCCTTGTGCGCGTCGGGAATCAGCCCGTCGCCACAGGTCTTGTCTCGGCCATGCGGATGTTGGTCGACGATTCGCACCCGCAAGCCGCCACGGGCCAGCACCCGCGCGCAGGCACTGCCGGCGGGGCCGGCGCCGATGATGAGAACGTCGGGAGCGGTGGAGGGAGCTGTCATGGCACTGAGCGGTAGCGGGAGCGGCGCGCATTGTGCCCGCCGGAACAAAAAAGGCCCGCCGAAGCGGGCCTGATGCCGTGAGGCGCGGAGGCCTTAGAAACCGACGGCTGCGCGCACGAACAGCGAGCGACCCAGCGGATCGGCGTAGCGCGGGTCATAGCCGCGCTGCGAACGGGTGGACTGGTTGGAGAACGGCGGGTCCTTGTCCATCAGGTTCTTCACGCCGAGCGTCAAGGACGTCATCTTGGTGAACTTATACGTCGCGGACACGTCGACCAGCGTGTAGGCGTCGACATCGCCGTAGTAGCTTGCGCCCCCGACGACCGTGGCCGGATCGTTCTGGTCGCGATAACCGCTCAGATGGCGCACGCTGATGCGGGCACCGACCTTGTTCAGCGACCAGGCGGCGCTGATGTTGTGCTTCCACTTGAAGACTGGCGAGCCGTCGCTGTAGATGCCGACGTTTTCCTTGAACGGATCGAGCGGGCTGGTCTGGTACTGATAGGAGCGGACATAGGTGCCGTCGTACGACAGCATCAGCGCGCCCAGCGCACCCAGTTTGGTGTTGTAGCCGGCGGTGATGTCGACACCGTCTGTCTCGACCTTGCCGATGTTGTCGTTGGTCTGGATGATGTAGCCGATGGCGTTGCTGTTGTTGTCCAGGCCTGTGCAGCGGCTCAGGGTGTCCTGGACGGCGATGGGCAGCTTATTGCAGCGCACGAAGTTGGAGCTGTAGCGCGCCGAGTTCGCGATGAGCGTGTCAACCGGCACGAAGCCGATCTGGTCACGCAGCTTGATGTTCCAGTAGTCGAACGAGAAGGTCAGGTCCTTCATTGGCTCAATAGCGAAGCCCATCGTGAAGGTCTTGGACTTCTCCGGCTTCAGTGTGGCGGTGCCGCCCTGCTGAACCTGGGGTTGCTGGCCGCAGTCGCGCCCCTGCACGCCGCCCAGGGCGGCGATGGCCGTGCCCTTGGCATCGCACAGCAGCGGGTCGTTCTTGGCACCTGCCGTGAAGGTCACGGTCTTCGGTGCATACAGGTCATCCAGGCCGGGAGCACGGAAGCCGGTGTTGTAGGAGCCGCGCAGCACGATTTCCTTGATGGGCTGGAAGCGGATGCCGATCTTGGGGTTGGTAGAACTGCCAGCATCCGAGTAGTCGTCGGTACGGATGGCCAGTTGCACCTCGACGTTCTTCCAAACCGGCAGCAGCAGTTCGGCGCCGTAGGCCTTGACGTCACGTTCGCCGCCCTTGTGGTTGATCGAACGGCCAGCCGACGGAATGTTGGTCACGACGTCGTCGTTGGTGTCAAAGCGGTACTTCTCCTTGCGCATTTCGGCGGCGACCGCGATGGCTGCGGCTCCGCCGGGCATCGAGAACAGTTCGCGGCTGGCTCGCACGTCGAAGCCTCTGGTTTCGCCGGTCGCATAGCCAAACACACCCGTGCGCTTGGCCTGTTGGATGATGGCCAGCTCGGCGGCGGTCGGGTCACGGAAGGGATTCAGGTTGCCGGCGGCAACCTGGGCGCGAACGAACGGGGCGCTGACGTAACCATCGGTGGCCGCGTCATTGCCGGTGCTGTGCGAAACCAGTGCGCCAACGCGATAGTCCCAGTCGGCGATGATGCCGCTCAGGTCGATGACGGCGCGTTCGGCTGTGGAGTTCGCCGTATTCGTGCGGCTGCCCGCCGGAACCATGCGCCATCCAGCGCTGACGGGCAGGGTGGTATCCAGGCCCGGATAGTTCTTGGGATAGGCGGGATTGCTGGGTTGGATGGTGATGCCGGTGACCGGGTCCGGTGCAACGCGCGAGACGTTCGTGTTCTGGGTGGACAGGGCTTCGACGGTCAGCACATGGTCGTCGGCAAGCTTGAGCGCGAGGCGGCCGGCGACGGTGTTCTGCTTCGTGTCCGGGATGATGTCGAGCGTCGAGGTGAAGTCGAAGACGCAGGCCTTGTTGTTGGTCGGGTTGACGACCGACAGCGGCGCCGCGCAGTTCGGGGCGGTGATGTTGGCCGTGCCGACGGTGCTGTTCTGCGCAAAGTTGCCGGGGAAGGTCGTGCCGGAGTTGCCACTCACGCCGCGGCTCGGGATGATGCCGGTCTTGGCGAAGTCGCGGTCCAGCGCGCGCACGCGTTGCTGGCGGCGGCTGTCGAACGAGGCCCAGAAGTTGACCTTGTCCTTTTCCAGGTCGCCGAGGCCAAAGGTGACGGACGCGCCTTCCTTCTTGCCACCATCCTCGCTGGGCTTGGTCATTTCAACGACGAACTGACCACCGCGGTAGTTGGACTTGGTGATGAAGTTGATGACGCCGCCGATGGCGTCCGTGCCGTACACCGCAGAGGCGCCGTCACGCAGCACCTCGACGCGTTCGATGACGGCGAAGGGGATGGAGTTCAGGTCGACGGCATTCGCGTCAAACGCGAACGCGGTCATACGGCGGCCGTTCAGCAGCACCAGGGTCTTGTTGCTGCCCAGGCCACGCAGGTTTGCGTACGTTGCGCCGCCCGTGCCGCTACCGATGGAATTGGTGCTGGGCGTGCTGGACTGGCTGGCAGACAGCAGTTCCAGGATGCCTTCCACACTGGTAACTCCCTGCTGACGCAGATCTTCAGCTTTGACAACGGTGATGGGCAATGCGCCTTCGTCGTTCACCGAGCGGCGAATGGCAGAGCCGGTGATTTCGACGCGCTCCAGTGATTGTTGTTGTGCGAATGCCGATTGGGTGGCGGCGGCTAGACAGACCAGCGCAGCGGCGCTGATAGCGTGGCGTTTGAACATTCAGAACTCCTGGAGGGCGTGCGCCTGTTTGGGGCATTCAGCCGGCTTGTGGCCGGGTCAGTGCGCAAAGCGCGGTAAAGAAAATGAGTCGCAAGTGTGAATGCCGGTGTTGGTGTGCAATTCCGGGTTGACCCCAATTGAGCTGTCGCGAACGCTGGGGGGTGTTGCAAACGCGCAAGAACATGCGCCATATCGGGGAATTTAGGATTTGCTAGCTCGCGACATGTTGCGCAATTGCGACGGAATCCTTGTCGCGAAAATCCCAACAATCATCCAACTGCAGTCCATAGATCGTCGCCAGATCGACGATTGCCAAGGCTTGCATCGATTTGGACGAAGGCTGTGCAAAACGTTAGCCCGCCGATGGGGATTGGCTGCACCATGTTGGGGCGTTGGTTCGCTCCAGCCTGTTGCGGGCGTGTGGCGCCGTTTGGGCGATGAAGGCTGTGCCGTGAATGGTCAGCGCCAGTCGGCGGAAGCTAAGCGATGGCGAGGGGCGCGGGCCGGGGGGGGGCTACACATTCTTGAGTTCATCAGGTTTGTGTTGGTCGACAGCGCAGGCCGGCCTGGCAATGGCGGCTTACCCTGGGATTGGCGCATTCGTGGTGCCGGCGCGTCGAATTTGATCGGTGTGCGCTTTCATTTCGGCCCCTGAGGCGGTTCGGCGCGGTGGCGAGGGTTTGGCTGCGGAGTTTCCCGAAGTCTTTATGAATCAGCCAATTAGTTGCGTCGGCGGCTGACGTCTGGCACCGATCCGATGTTCGACGAGCCTGCCGGAGGGGCCTCTTTCGGCTGAGCATGGGGCTTGCCCTTAGCGGTCTTTTAGCGAGTGGTCTGAAACTTGCGAAGAGCTGTCTTGAGCCCAAAAGGCTCGGTCAGCTTTTTTGTCTTCCGAAACACCCCGCACCGGGGCACCCAAGCAACCACGGAGTTGTGCATGCTACGTAAAACAATCTTGTCTCAGAGCCTGCTGATTGCCTTCTCGGCCGCCAGCCTGACCCTCGCCGTGGCTCCGGCAGCCTACGCCCAGTCGACCACGGTTGGTTCGGTGTTCGGCCAAGTCGCTGGGCAGTCCGGCGCCCAGGTCGTCGTTGAAAATGCCGCGACGGGCCTGAAGCGGACCGTTCCGGTTGACACCGCCGGTAAGTTCACGGCTCCTGCACTGCCTCCAGGCAAGTACAAGGCCAGCTTGGTGAAGGATGGGAAGGTCGTTACATCAGTCGAGCTTGAAGTTCTCGCTGGCCGTGGTTCCGAAGTTGTCTTCGACACTGGGGTGACGCAGCAACTGGAAGCTGTGCAGGTGACGGGCCGCGCGCCCACCATTGACGTGTCGCGGTCGGAAAATTCTTCGACGTTCACGGCAGCCCAGCTTGCTGCGCTGCCGGTGGTGACCCGCGACCTCGGCGGCATCATCGCGCTGGCCGCCAACACCACCAAGGCCGATTCGCGGTATGCCGGTGGCGTCAGCATCGGCGGCGGCGCGCCGTCCGAGAATGCCTACTACATCAACGGTCTGCCGGTCACCAATGCGTTGACGCAGCTCGGCTCCATCGAACTGCCGTTCGGAGCTATTCAGCAGGCCGACGTGAAGACCGGCGGCTTCGGTGCCGAGTTTGGTCGTTCGGTCGGTGGTGTGGTCAACATCACGACCAAGAGCGGCTCCAACGAATGGCATGGCGGCGTCTTCATGTCCGTCGAGCCGAACAGCCTGCGGTCAACGCCCAAGAGCTCGTACTACCAGAACACTGGCTCCAACCCTACTACCGACGGCACGGTCTACTTCGACCGCTCCAACAACTCTCGTGACCGCTACAGCTACGGCGCGAGTCTGGGTGGTCCGATCATCAAGGACAGTCTGTTCTTCTTCGTCGCGCTTGATCAGACCAAGACGGACCTGAGCTACGTGAATCGCACGCCGCAAAGCGCGCAGCTCACTTCGAGTGGCTGGGCTGACGAGGTGGACAAGAACAACCGCTATCTGGCGAAGTTCGACTGGTTTATTGGAGACAACCATCAGTTGGAAGCCACGTTCCTTGGCGACAACTACAAGACGACGCAGGACTTCAGCGCTTACGATTACAAGACCGGTCAGAAGGGTCCCTACGTCTATTCCGAGTATTCGAAGAACCTGGATAACGTGACGCCCGCTGTGGGGGGCGAAGGCCGTGCCATCAAGTACACCGGTACGTTGATGAACGACCTGGTGCTGACGGCCATGTATGGCGAAACGACGTCCAAGCACAGCGACGCATACACGTTCGCGCCGACCGATGCCAGCTTCGGTTGGACGTCCACCGGGCGTAACCCCAACCTGACTTACATCACCTCAGCACAGAGCCCCAACCCACTGCCTTACAACTCCACCGGCATCTTGCCGGGTGCGCAGGAGAAGACCAAGGCGTTCCGGCTGGACGTGGACTACCGCATCGGTAAGCACTCGATTCGCGCCGGCATGGACGAGAACCGTCTGAAGTCGATCAATGCTGGCGTGGCGACGATCGGCAGTACCTCGTACAACTATCAAAGTACGACGAGTGGGACCTTCACGGGCTCCGGCGGCACCATCCCCATCAGCACGCTGACGACGCAGGTCAACGGCCGCTACTACTACGTCGAGCGTCGCATCTTCAACTCGGTGACGGACGCGCAGTCGAACCAGTCGGCCCAGTACATCGAAGACACGCATGAAGTCAACGATCGCCTGACGCTGAAGTACGGTTTGCGCAATGAAAGCTTCGTCAACAAGAACGGTGATGGCGAAACCTTCCTCGAGTCCAAGAACTTCCTGAGCCCGCGCTTCGCCGGCACCTGGGACGTGAACGGCGACTCGTCCATGAAGGTGTACGGTTCGGCCGGCCGCTACAGCCTGCAGATCCCGACTCACGTGGCCGTCCGTGGTGCCAGCCGTTCGACCTACACCCGGCAATACTTCGCGTACACCGGTGTCGACCAGAAAACCGGCCTGCCCACCGGTCTGAGCGCCACCGGCCAGCCATTCTCGACGAACAACGAGTACGGCCAAGCGAAGGACGTCAAGTCTGTTTCTGCCCAGGACATCAAGCCCACTTACCAGGATGAAGTGACGCTGGGTCTGGAAAAGGCGCTGAGCCCGACTTATGTCGCTGGCGTCAAGCTGACCTACCGCAAGCTGAAGGCCACCATCGATGACTTGTGCGATGCGCGTCCGTTCGAGCAGTACGCTGCCGACAACAACATCGACACGTCGAACTGGGCTGGCTTCGGCTGCGCCTCGTTCAATCCGGGGTCGAGCAACAAGTTCCTGGTGGACTATGCGGGTAACGGTCAGCACACGCTCGTCAACCTGAGTGCTGCGGATCTCGGCTTCGAGAAGCCCAAGCGTAGCTACCTGGCCCTGGACTTCTCGCTGGAGCATCGCCTTCGCAACGGCTGGTACGGCAAGGTGACCTACACCTACTCAAAGAGCAAGGGCAACACGGAAGGCCAGACCAGGTCCGACAACGCGCAGACGGACGTCGCGGCGACCTCGACCTGGGATACGCCTGAGCTGATGGTGGGTTCGTACGGCTACCTGCCGAACGATCGCACCCACTCGCTGAAGGCCTACGGCTACTACCAGGTCGCGCCGGAGTGGACGGTTGGCGCCAACATGCTGGCCGAGTCGGGTCGTCCGAAGAACTGCTTCGGCAACTACGCCGGCCCCGCCACGCCGGACTTCGACACGTACGATTACGGCAACGTGTATTTCTACTGCGCTGGCCAGCCCAGCAGCCGTGGCTCCCAAGGTCGCCTGCCCTGGAACTACAAGCTGGACCTGAACCTGGCTTACAAGCCAGGCTTCGTGAAGGGCCTGACGTTGCGTGCCGATGTGTTCAACGTCTTCAACACGCAGACCACCGCAGTGGTCGATGAAACGCGCGAGGTCAGTTACGACCCCAGCTCGGTGCTGCCGACCTACGGCCGTGTCATCAGCTATACCGCGCCGCGGGCTGTTCGGCTGACTGCCGAATACAACTTCTGATAGAAGGCGTATTCGTCAAAAGCATAGGGCCGCGCAAGCGGCCCTTTTTCATGGTGCGGCGAGAGGCGGCGCTCAATGTCCCTCGGCCTTCACCCTCAATCTCCACGCATGCAGCAGCGGCTCCGTGTAGCCGCTGGGCTGGGCTTCGCCCTTGAACACCAGGTCTAGCGCCGCTTGCATGGCGGCGCCTTGCGGGTGGTCGGCCAGCGGCAGGTAGGCGGGGTCGCCGGCGTTCTGGCGGTCGACGACGCGGGCCATGCGGGTGAAGGTCTCACGCACCTGTTCGGCGGTCACGACGCCATGGCGTAGCCAGTTGGCGATGTGCTGGCTGCTGATGCGCAGCGTGGCACGGTCTTCCATCAGGCCCACGCCGTTGATGTCGGGCACCTTGGAGCAGCCCACGCCCTGGTCCACCCAGCGCACGACGTAGCCGAGGATGCCCTGCACGTTGTTGTCCAGCTCCTGCTGGCGCTGCTCGGGCGTCCAGTCGGCCTGGGGGGCGACGGGGATGGTCAGCAGTGCGTTCAGGATGGCGTCGCGTTCGGCGGCGAGGTCCACCTTCTCGAGTTCCTGCTGCACCGCGGCCACGTTGACCTGGTGGTAGTGCAGCGCATGCAGCGTCGCGGCAGTGGGGGAGGGCACCCAGGCGGTGTTGGCGCCGGCCTTGGGGTGGCCAATCTTCTGCTCCAGCATGGCGGCCATCAGGTCGGGCATGGCCCACATGCCTTTGCCGATCTGCGCGCGGCCACGCAGGCCGCAGGCCAGGCCCGTCAGCACGTTGCTGCGCTCGTAGGCCGTGATCCAGCGGGACGTCTTCATGTCGCCCTTGCGCAGCATGGGGCCGGCGCGCATGGCGGTGTGCATCTCGTCGCCGGTGCGGTCCAGGAAGCCGGTGTTGATGAAGGCGACGCGGCTGGCCGCTGCGGCGATGCAGGCCTTGAGGTTGACCGATGTGCGGCGCTCCTCGTCCATGATGCCCAGCTTGACCGTGCTGTCGGCCAAGCCCAGCAGCTGCTCGACGCGCGTGAACAGCTCGGCCGCGAAGGCCACTTCGGCCGGGCCGTGCATCTTGGGCTTGACGATATAGACGCTGCCCGTGCGCGAATTGCCGCGACGTTTCAGGTCGTGCATCGCGATGGTCGTCGTGATGACCGCGTCCATGATGCCTTCCGGGATCTCGCTGCCGTCGTCCAGCAGGATGGCCGGGTTGGTCATCAGGTGGCCCACATTGCGCACGAACATGAGGGATCGGCCGTGCAGCGTGACGGTGCCGCCGTTGGAGGCGGTGTAGACGCGGTCGGCGTTCAGGCGGCGCGTGAACGTGGTGCCGCCCTTGGCGACTTCCTCGGTCAGCGTGCCCTGCTGGATGCCCAGCCAGTTGCGGTAGGCCAGCAGCTTGTCCTCGGCGTCGACGGCGGCGACGGAGTCTTCCAGGTCCAGGATGGTGGAGAGCGCGGCTTCCAGCACGAGGTCGGCGACGCCAGCCGGGTCGCTCTTGCCGATCGCGGTCGAGCGGTCGATGCGGAGGTCCAGGTGCAGGCCGTGGTGCACCAGCAGCACGCTGGTCGGCGCGGCGGCGTCGCCCTGATAGCCGGCAAAGGTGGCGGCGTCCTTCAGGCCGGTCGTCGCGCCGGAGGCGAGCGTGATGACCAACTGGCCGTTCTCGACGCGGTAGCCGGTCGACTCGGCATGCGAGCCCGTGGCCAGCGGCGCCGCCTGATCCAGCACCTGGCGGGCGTAGGCGATGACCTTGGCGCCGCGCACCGGGTTGTAGGCACCGGCGCGCGTGGCGCCGTCGGCCTCGGGGATGGCGTCGGTGCCGTACAGCGCGTCGTACAGCGAGCCCCAGCGGGCGTTTGCGGCATTCAGCGCGTAGCGCGCATTCAGGATGGGCACCACCAACTGCGGGCCGGCTTGCAGGGCCAGTTCGGCGTCGACGTTGGCCGTCGTCGCCTGCACCTGCGCGGGCGGCTCGACGAGGTAGCCGATCTGCTTCAGAAAGGCCTGATAGGCCGGCATGTCCGCGATGGGGCCGGGGTGGGCCTCGTGCCAGGCGTCCAGCTCCGACTGCAGCCGGTCACGCTCGGCGAGCAGCGCGCGGTTCTTCGGCGCCAGCTCGTGGGCGATGCGGCTGAAGCCAGCCCAGAACGCCTCGGCGGTGACGCCGGTGCCGGGCAGCACCTCGGTGGCTATGAAGCGGGCCAGGTCGGCATCGACCTGCAGGCGGTGGAGGGGAGTGCGTGTGGTGGCCATGGACAAGCTCCTCGAAAGACAGCGACAGATTGCCGCGCATCTTGCCGTTGCGCGAGCCCTTATTTGCTGCAGTGCACGCAAAGGAATAGGTGGGGAAAACGCATGAATATCGAACTGAAGTCGAATGTTTGCGCTGTCTGTCCACCACAATCCTAGGCCCGGCAGTCGCCCGCTCGACACTCAACGAAAGTCTCGATGCCTCATGACCTTGGCTATTCGGCGCAGTTCACCTGCGCTGGCGATGCGCGCTGCATGCCCGCGGGTCTGTCGCTTCGGGCCGCTGGCGGTGTTGCTTCTTCGTGCGGGCACGAGCCCGCGGCGTCGGCGCGCCTTGCCAGCGGCCCGCTTCGCCCGGGCGCGCTCCAGGCCCAAGGCCCGACAGCCTCCTAGGTCGATGGACAAGCTCAAGCAGATCGAGTCCTTCGCGCTCGTGGCCGCCAAGGGCAGCCTGACGGCGGCGGCGGCGGTCGAGGGCGTGGCGCCGGCCGTCATGGGGCGCCGGCTGGACGCGCTGGAGGCGCGGCTGGGCGTCAAGCTGATGCTGCGCACGACGCGGCGGCTGACGCTGACGCCCGAGGGCCAGGCGTTTTTGGAAGACTGCCAGCGCCTCATCGCCGCGCTGGCCGACGCCGAGGCGGCCGTCAGCGCCGGCGGCCTGAAGGCCAGCGGTCACCTGCGCGTGACGGCGCCGGCCGGCTTCGGCCGCCGGCACGTGGCGCCGCTGGTGCCGGGCTTTCTCGCCGAGCATGCGGACCTGAGCCTGTCGCTGAACCTGAGCGACCGTGTCGTCGACATCGTCCACGAGGGCTTCGACTGCGCGGTGCGCGTGGGTGACCTGCCGGACTCCAGCCTCGTCAGCACGCGGCTGGCCGACAACCGCCGGCTGTGCGTGGCCACGCCCGGCTATCTGAAGCGGGCGGGCACGCCGACGCACCCCGACGAACTGGCACGCCATGCCTGCCTGACGCTGAGTTCGGAGGCCAGCCAGGTGCGCGGCTGGGCCTTCCAGATCGACGGCGAGCTGCGGCATTTGCGGCCTGAAACCCGCACGCAGGGCCGGCTGGACTGCAGCGACGGCCAGGTGCTGCACGACTGGTGCGTGGCTGGCCTCGGCATTGCGTGGCGCAGCACCTGGGAGGTCGAGGCCGACCTTGCGGCGGGCCGGCTCGTCAGCGTGCTCGACGACTTCGCCGCGCCGCCCAACGGCATCTACGCGGTGTTCCCGCAGTCACGCCACCTGCCGCTGCGCACGCGGTTGTGGGTGGAGCACCTGCGGGCGCATTACGGGCGCGCAGACTACTGGCGCGGCTGACGGACGTATTGCGCGGGCCGAGCGCCGGGCCGCTCCCAAGCCGGCCCGCGTTGGGCGATGCGCGGGCGGCTCAATGCCGCACGCATCGCCGTCCCCTCGGGGGGCTGAGTCTGGACACGGGCCGTCCAGCGGACGGACTGTGCCTGCCGAAGCGTTGCGGCGCGAGCCGCAGGGTGGTCCCAGACCAGGATTGCCCGCGTACAGCGGCGCAAGACTGGGCGAGGGGCTCGTTCAATCCCCGAACTGCACCTTCGCCCGCTGCTTCACCCAGCCCTCGAACTTCGCGCCGTAGGCCTCTTCCACGCGGTTGCGCTTGACCTTGAAGGTGGGCGTGATGAAGCCGTTGTCGACCGTCCAGGGCGTCTTGATGAGCACCAGCGTGTCGAGCTGCTCGTGCGGGTCCAGCCGCACGTTGACGTCGGCCAGGTGCTGGGCCAACTCGGCCTTCAGGCCCTCGGCATCGGTGGCCGCGCGTTGCAGGCCCAGTGGTGACAGCATCGCGATGCCCAGCGGCTGGCCCAGGTTGGCGCCGGCCACGCAGCAGGCCTCGATGGCGGGGTTCATGCCCAGCTTGTCTTCGATGGGCGCGGGCGCCACGTACTTGCCCTTGCTGGTCTTGAACAAGTCCTTCACGCGGCCGGTGATGCGGGCGCAGCCGTCGTCCGCGATGCTGGCCTTGTCGCCCGTGCGCAGCCAGCCGTCGGCGGTCAGCGCATCGGCGGTCATCTGCGGCTCCTTGTAATAGCCCAGCATCAGCGCCGGGCTGCGCATCTGCAACTCGCCGGTCTGCGTGTCGATGCGAACCTGCACGCCCGGGTAGGCGGGCCCGACCGTGCCGAACTGGCGCTTGCCGGCCTCGGTGATGTGGGACAGCGCCAGGTTCTCCGTCATGCCGTAGCCCTCGTTGATGCGCAGGCCCAGCGCCTCGTACCACTCGAGCAGGGCCAGCGGCATCGGCGCGGCACCGCCGGCGGCGAATCTGCATTGGTCCAGCCCCAGCGCCTTGAGCACCTTGCGGCGCACCAGGCCGCCGATGAGCGGCAGGCGCAGCAGCAAGGCCAGCTTGGGCTGCGGCAGCTTGGCCTGCACGCCCTGCTGGAACTTGACCCACAGCCGCGGCACCGAGAAGAACACCGTGGGCCGGGCGCGCTGCAGGTCGGCGGCGAAGGTGTCCAGCGATTCGGCGAAGTAGATCTTCAAGCCGGTGGTCAGCCAGCCGTGCTCGACCAGCGTGCGCTCGACGACGTGGGCCAGCGGCAGGTAGGACAGCATGCGGTCCTGGGCCGTCAGCGGGATGCGCGCCAGCCCGCTCTGCAGGGCCCAGGCGAAGGCGCCGAAGCTGTGCATGACGCCCTTGGGGTTGCCGGTCGTGCCCGAGGTGTAGATCAGCGTGCACAGCTCGTCGGCCCCGCGCGACACCGCGCCGGCCAGCGGCGCCGTGCGGGCGCAGATGGCGTCCCAGCTTTCGTAGGCGGCCTTGGCGTCGTCGGGCGACAGCGCGTAGCTCGCGCCGGCCAGGCCGGCCGGCACGCCGGGCTTCATCAGCGGCCAGTCGTCCAGCTTGCCGACGAAGACGAAGCGTGTCTCGCTGTGCGCGAGGATCTGCGACACGGTCTCGGCGGCCAGCGTCGGGTACAGCGGCACGCTGACGTAGCCCGCCATCCAGATGGCCAGGTCGCTCATCAGCCACCAGGCGCAGTTCTTGGACAGGATGGCCACCTTGGCGTCGGCGGGCCAGCCCTCGGCCTGGCCCTTGGCCTTCAGGAACGCGGCCATGCGGCGCACCTGGTCGCCGATCTGGCCCCAGGTGAAGTCGCGCACCTCGGTGCCGCCCATCGGCTGGGTGAGTGTCACCGTGTCGGCCGCCGTGCGCTCCCAGTGATAAAGGCGTTGCAGCGCGAGCTGGTCGGTGGCAATGGTGGCCATGCAGGTCTCCGGATACTTTTCGGTTTGGGAACCCGCGAACTTACCGCGTGATGGGCCCTCGTCCGGGCGAGGCGGCGCATTTGGCGTGACGCGGTGCCGGGTTTCTCTAGAGTGGCGACTCTAGGCTGACTGCCTCAGTACACCGTCGTCGGCGGGTCGCCGAGCAGTTCCTGCAGCAGGGCGCGGGCCTTCAGCAGGTCGCGGTTGATGCTGCGTGTGGACACGTTGCGCATCAGTGCGACCTCCGCGAGCGTCAGGCCGGCAAAGCCCACCATCTCGATGAGTTCGTACAGCCGCGCGTCCAGCTCGCTCATGCGCGCGAGCGCCTGGTCCAGGCCGATGAGGTCCACGGCCTGGCTTTGCACGGCGGCCACGCCGGCAGCGGCGGACAGCGTCACCATGACGGCATCGCCGCCGCGCTTGTCACGGCCCTCGGCGCGCAGGTGATCGATGACGACCGAGCGCAGCACGCGCCCGACGTAGGCGAAGAACTGGCCGCGCGTCTCGCCCTGCAGGCCCTGCCGGTCGGCCATGCGCAGGAAGCCCTCGTGCACCAGGGCCGTCGTGTCCAGGCCGGCGACGCGGCTGCCGGGGCCGCTTTGGGCGAGGCGGATGCGGGCGACGCGCTTGATCTCGGGGTAGAGCACCGCGTAGAGCTGCTGCAGCGACGCGGCGTCGCCGCGTGCGGTGCCGGCGAGCAGCTCGGTGATCGGGGGCTGCGTCACCATGGTGGCGCCGTGCCCGGGGCGGCGTGCCGACCCATCGCGCCGGGGCGCTGCATGCAAAGCCTGCGCCCGGGCGTCATGGGGTCAGTCGTCCTGGAAGGCGGCCAGCGCGGCCGCGATGTCGGCGTCGGCCGCCTCGCGCGTCACCGGCGCGTCGGCCACCAGGCCCTCGCGCTTGAGCCGCGCCACCCACTGGCCAGCGTCGCGGCCCTGCTCGAAGGCGGCGCTTTGCAGCAGCAGCGCGCCGTCGGCCGACAGCAGCTTGAAGTAGAACTTGCCGTCCGCCTCGCGGTACTGCTTGAACACCGGCAGCGCGACCTTCTCGGCCTTGGCGACGGCGGTGGCGGCGGTCTGCGTGTAGGGGCGCAGACCCACGGCCTCGCGCAGCGTCTTGAGGAAAGGCACGGCGATGGCCCGGGCCCGCGCGGCGCCAGCCTGCAGGATGGCCTCGAGCTTCTCCGGGTGCGCCATCAGTTCGTCGTAGACCGCGCGCATCGGGCCGATCTGGCCTTCGATCAGCGCGACCAGCTGCTGCTTGGCCTCGCCCCAGCCCAGGCCTTCGCGCAAAGCAGTGCGGAAGGCTGCACGCTGCTCGGGCGTGGCGAAGGCGTCGTACAGCGTGACGAGTGTCTGGCCCTCGGGGTCTTTCGGTTCGCCGGGCAGCTTGCTGTCGGTGACGATGCGCGCGACCGCCTCCTTCAGCGCCTTGGCGCCGCCTTCGAAGAGCGGGATGACGTTGTCATAGCTCTTGCTCATCTTGCGGCCGTCCAGGCCGGGCAGCAGCTCCATCTCGGCGTCCACCACGGCCTCGGGCAGCACGAAGAACTCGCGGCCCTGGCCGAACAGGTGGTTGAAGCGCTGGGCGATGTCTCGCGTCATCTCGATGTGCTGCACCTGGTCCTTGCCCACCGGCACCTTGTGGGCGTTGAACATCAGGATGTCGGCCGCCATCAGCACCGGGTAGCTGAACAGGCCCATCGTGACGTTGGCATCGGGCTCCTCGCCGGCGGCCGTCGCCGCGTCCACCGCGGCCTTGTAGGCGTGGGCGCGGTTCATCTGGCCCTTGGCCGTCACGCAGGTCAGCAGCCAGCTCAGCTCGGGGATCTCGGGGATGTCGCTCTGGCGGTAGAGCGTGACGCGGGAGGTGTCCAGCCCGGCGGCCACCCAGGTGGCGGCGATGGCGCGGCTGGAGCGGGCGAGGCGGTCCGGCTCGTCGCACTTGATCAGCGCGTGGAAGTCGGCCATGAAGAAGAAGCTCTCCACGCCGGGGGCGCGGCTGGCGGCCACCGCCGGGCGGATGGCGCCGACGTAATTGCCGAGATGCAGGGTGCCGGTCGTGGTGATGCCGGTCAGGACGCGGTGGGACATGGGCTGCCGTGAAAGTTCAGCCCGGATTGTGGCCTCAGCTTCGCCTTTTGGCCGGCGGCCCCGCCACGGAGGCGCGCCAGGTGACGGAGATGTCGAACCGGCGCGACACGGGCAGCGCCATGCCGTAGCAGCGGTTCAGCAGCCAGTGCACGCCGGCCTGCGTGACCGCGTGGCTGGGAATGTGCACCGACGTGAGCCGGGGTGCGGCGAAGGCGGCGCTCGGCGTGTCGTCGTAACCCAGCACCGACGCGTCGTGCGGCACCGCCACGCCGCGCTCCTGGAAGTGCGCGAGCAGGCCGATGGCCATTTCGTCGTTGGCGCAGAAGACGGCCGTGGGGCGCTTCTTCAGCGCGAGCAGCGCCTGGGCCGCGTCCCAGCCGGCCTGGTTGGAGAAGTCGCCTGGCACCGTGACCACGTTGCCGGCGCTCACGCCGTGCGCCGCCAGCTCGGCCATGAAGCCGGCCAGGCGGGCGACGTTGTCGGGTGACGTGGCGGGGCCGGCCACCACGGCGATGTGCTGGTGCCGGTGCTGCAGCAGCGCCCGTGCGGCATGGGCGCCGCCCTGCGTGTGGTCGGCCGTGAAGCATTGGGCCTTGAAGCGGTCGAAGTGCCGGTTCAGCACGACCACCTGGCGTGCGGCGGGGCCCAGCGCGCGGAGGTCGGCGTCCTGCAGCGCGTTGGACATCACGACGAGGCCGTCGCAGTCGCGGTCGAGCAGGAAGCGCATGCCCTCGTTGGCCTCGGCGCGCTCGTCGCCCAGGCCTTCGCCGAAGGCCACCACCATGTGCAGGCCGTGGCCGCGCAGCGTGAGGTCGATGGCGCTCAGGATGGGGGTGTAGTAGGTGCCGCGCAGAAAGGGGATGTAGACGCCGATCAGACGGGACCTGCCGTTGCCCAGCGTGCGCGCGGCGTGCGAGGGGCGGAACTTCAGTTGCGCAATGACCTCGCGCACGCGCTCGGCCGTGGCCGGTGCGACCGCGCCATGGCCGCTGATGACGCGCGACGCCGTGCCCACGCCCACGCCGGCCAGCCGCGCCACATCCTTGATCGTTGCCATTCGCTTCCCGTGTACTTCAGTGGACCCGCGCCGCGCGGCGTGCGGGCCGGCGCGCATTCGATCACAGGGGGCAGACGGGCTGCGGATCGGCGGGCTCGGGCAGGCGCGCCGTGCTGCCGGTGGTCTCCCTGCCGCTCAGCCCGCCGCCCACGGGCCACCAGGGGCGGGCTTCCCGCGTGCTGAACTGGCAGGGCCCCGCCGGCCACGGGAAGGGCAGGCGGCCCGTGAAGCCGGGCCAGGGCTTGCTGCCGTCCGGGGCGATCAGCAGGTCGGTGAGGCCCGCGCCTTCGCTGCCGGGCAGCCAGGCGGCGACGAAGGCGTCGCTGCGGTTGGCCAGGTCGTTCACGTACAGCGGCCGGCCCGAGTACAGCACCGTGACGACCGGCGCACCACGGCCGGCGACGCGCTGCAGCACGGCCAGGTCTTGCGGGTAGCGCCGGCTGTGGCGCAGGTTGTCGGTGACGCGGATGTCGCCCTCGCCCTCGGCGTACGGCGCCTCGCCGATGACGGCGATGACGGCGTCGAAGCGGGCCGGGTCCTGCGTCGCGCCGTCCTCGTCGAACGTGACCTGCGCGTCGCCCAGCCGCTGGCGCAAGGCGGCCAGCAGCGTGGTGCCCTGCGGGAAGTCGGCATTGGTGGCGTCGCGCGCCTGCCAGCTGACGCTCCAGCCGCCGGCCTGCCGGGCCATGCTGTCGGCCGCAGCCCCCACCACCAGCACGCGGGCGCTGCGCTTGAGCGGCAGCAGGCCGGGCCGGTGCTTCAGCAGCACGAGCGACTCTCGCACCGCCCGACGGGCCAGTTCGGGCGACTGCAGCGCCTCCACCGTGGCGGGCACGGCGGATTGCATGCCCAGGCTGAACTTCACGCGCAGGATGCGTCGCACCGCGTCGTCCAGCCGGGCCATCGGGATGCGGCCCTGCTCGACGGCGCGCACGGTGTTCTCGTGGAAGGCCTTCCACTGGAACGGCACCATGACGATGTCGATGCCGGCATTGATGGCGGCCGGGCAGTCCTCGTTGCGGCAGCCGGGCAGCTGCCCCACGCCGTCCCAGTCGCTGACGACGAGGCCGTCGAACGCCAGGCGCTGCTTCAGCAGGCCGGTCAGCAGCGTGGTGTTGCCATGCATCTTGCCGTGGGCGGTGTAGTCGGCGCTGTCGGTCCAGCTGCTGAACGACGCCATGACCGTCAGCACGCCGGCATCCAGCGCGCCGAGGTAGCCCGCGCCGTGGACCTGGGCGAGTTCCAGCGGCGTGGCGTGCGCAACCCCCTGGTCGATGCCGCGTCGCGTGCCGCCGTCGGCCAGGTAGTGCTTGGCGGTGGCGAGCACGCCGAGGCCTTGCTTCATGCCCTCCTGCAGGCCCCGCACCGAGGCTTCGCCCAGGCGGCGCACGAGCGCGGGGTCGCTGCTGAAGCTCTCGTAGGTGCGGCCCCAGCGCACGTCCTGCACGACGGCCAGCGTCGGCGCGAAGGTCCAGTGCAGGCCCGAGGCGCGCACCGCGCGGGCGGTGGCGCGGCCGATGTCGCGCACGAGCTCGGCGTCGCGCGTGGCACCCAGGCCGATGTTGTGCGGGAACAGCGTGGCGCCGCGCACGTTGTTGTGGCCGTGGACGGCGTCGGTGCCCCAGATCAGCGGGATGCCGGGTGTCGCGGCCTGCGCGGCAGCCTGGAACTCCTCGGCCAGCGCCTTCCACTGCGCGGGCGACGCGCTGCGGTCGTTGCCCGGCCAGCCGCCGCCACCGTTGAGCACGGTGCCGATGGCGTACTCGCGCACCTGGGCCGGCGTGATGGCGCGGATCTCGGGCTGCACGATCTGGCCCACCTTCTGCCGCACGCTCAGGCCTTGCAGCGCCGCCTCCACGCGTGCCTCCAGTGCCGCGTCGCGCTGCGGCGACCGCACGGGCCAGGGCTTCAGGACCGCATCGGTCGCGCCGTCGGCGGCGTGCGGCGTGGTGTGCAGCGCCAACAGCAAGGCGATGGCGAGGAACCGGGGGTGTTGTCTCATCGTTGTGGCCTCTTTTGGGGTGCGCGACGGTAGTGGCCGGCGCAAAAGCGCGTCAATCCCCGGGCCGCGATCCATTGACAAGCCTCGGGCGGTGCCGGTAGATTTTCAGCGGAGTGGAACCGATTCCATTTGAGCCGATGCGAGGCCGGCGAACAAGACGGTCGAGCAGACTGGTCTCAGCGCCGCCTGTTCCGCAAACGCGTCGGCGCCGGCATGCCCGTCGCCGATCTCCCGAACCCGCGCGGCCGCGTGCCGGCAACCCCGAGCCCGCCCATGAGCTTTCACAACACCCCGCAGCGCCACGACTTCCCCGCCGATTTCTGCTGGGGCGTGTCCACGTCCTCGTTCCAGATCGAGGGTGCCGGCCAGGAGGACGGCAAGGGCGAGTCCATCTGGGACCGCTTCTGCCGCGAGCCCGGCCGCATCCGCGACGGCGCCGACGGCCTGGTTGCCTGCGATCACTACCACCTGTGGCCGCAGGACCTGGACCTGGCGCGCTCGCTGGGTGTCAATGCCTACCGCTTCTCCATCGCGTGGCCGCGCGTGCTGCCGCAGGGAACGTCGGCGCGCGGCGGGGTGAACGAAGCCGGCCTGGCCTTCTACGACCGGCTGGTGGACGGCATGCTCGAACGCGGGCTGGACCCGTGGTGCACGCTCTACCACTGGGACCTGCCGCAGGCGCTGCAGGACGGCGGCGGCTGGACCTCGCGCGAGACGGTGGCGGCCTTCCTCGAGTACACCGATGTCGTCACGCGCCGGCTGGGCGACCGCGTGAAGCACTGGATCACGCACAACGAGCCCTGGTGCTCCTGCATGATGAGCTACTGGGAGGGCGTGCACGCGCCCGGTGGCCGCAGCCTGGCCGACGCCATGCAGGCATGCCACCATGTGCTGTTGTCGCACGGGCAGGCCATCCCGCTGATCCGCCGCAACGCCCCGGGCGCCCAGGTCGGCATCACGCTGAGTCTGCACCCCATCACGAGCGCGACTGACAGCGCCGAGGACCTGGCCGCCGCGCGCCGCCACGACGGGCTGCGCAACCGCTGGTTTCTGGACCCGCTGTTCGGCCGGGGCTACCCGGCCGACACGCTGGCGCTGCTGGGCGATGCGGCGCCGGCCGTGCAGCTCGGTGACCTGGCCGACATCGCCACGCCGACCGACTTTCTCGGCGTGAACTACTACTTTCCCGAGCGCGTGGCCGACGATCCCAGCGCCAGCCATGGCCCGATGCGCGCCCGGCTCGTCGAGACAGCCGGCGTGGAGCGCACGGCCTTCGGCTGGGAGGTGTCACCCCCGGGGCTGGTGGACCTGCTGGCCCGCGTGCACCGCGACTACGCGCCGCCCGTCATCCAGCTGACCGAGAACGGCTCCACCTTCGACGACGTGCTGACCCCCGAGGGCCGCGTGCACGACGCTCAGCGCCTGTCCTATCTGCAGCGCCACCTCACGGCGCTGAAGCAGGCGCTCGACGCGGGCGTGCCGGTCAAGGGCTACTTCGCCTGGAGCCTGCTGGACAACTTCGAATGGGCCGAGGGCTATCTGCGCCGCTTTGGCATCGCCTATGTGGACTACGCGACGCAGCGCCGCATCCTGAAGGACAGCGGCCTTTGGTATGGCCGGTTCCTGAAGGGGTGAGCGACGCCGCGAGGCACGCCGAGCGAGGTGCGCAGGCGCTGCTGGTTGAGCGAAGGCGGCGCTTGCTGCTCAGCGCGCCATCAGCTCGCCCAGGCGCACCGCGCCGCCGGGTTGCCATGCGGGGTTGAACTGCAGGTCGCTCTTCTCGAACAGCATGACGACCGTGGAGCCCAGCAGGAAGCGGCCCATCTCCTCGCCCTGGGCGAGCGTGACCTGCCCGGCGGGGTAATTCCAGGCGTGCACCGGGCCGCTGCGGTTGACGAGGCCGTGCCAGACCGTGGCCATGCTGCCCACGATGGTGGCGCCCACGAGCACCAGCACCCAGCGACCTAAAGCGTCGTCATCGAACACGCACACCAGCCGCTCGTTGCGGGCAAACAGCCCCGGCACGCCGCGCGCTGTCGTCGGGTTCACGGAGAACAGTTCGCCCGGCACATGCACCATGCTCACCAGGCGCCCGCTGGCGGGCATGTGGATGCGGTGGTAGTCCTTGGGGCTGAGGTAGAGGTTGGCGAACAGGCCATCCTGGTAGCGCGCGGCCAGTTCGGCGTCGCCGCCGACGAGGGCGGTCGTCGAGAACGCCTGGCCCTTGGCCTGGTAGATCTGGTCGCCCTGGATGCGGCCGACCTGGCTGATCGCGCCGTCCACCGGGCAGATCAGCGGCGCGTCGGCCAGCGGGCGGGCGCCGGGCTTCAGCGCGCGCGTGAAGAAGTCGTTGAAGGTCTTGTAGGCGGTGATGTCCGGCTGCGCCGCCTCGGCCATGTTGACGCCGTAGTGCGCCACGAAGCGCCGGATGATCGACGTCGTCACGTGGCCCCACGCGTTGGATGCGACGAACTTGGCGAAGCGTGTCATCGCCAGCTTGGGCATCAGGTATTGGGGCAGGACTTTGAGACGGTCGGACATGGCATCGGGGCCGGTAGCGGGACGCGGATTCTAGAAAGCCGGCCGCCCGCCCGCCGCCCGGGATATCGCCAGGGGGGGCGTGGCGGGCGTGCCGGCCGGCGCGGCGCGCGCAGCGGCGCCACCGCCGGCATCATCGCGCTGCTGCGATGATTCGTCGTTGGCTGGGAGGAATCATGCGTTTCCATTTGATGCCGGTCGCGCTGCTGGGCCTGACCGCTGCCCTGGCGGGCTGCGCGCTGCCGCCGCCGGCCGCGCGGCCGGAGTCGGCACTGCCGGCGAACGCGCTGCGGGCCGATGCCGGCCGGGTGGGCGTGGCCATGAGCCCGGCGCCGCGCGCGGACACCGAATTCCCCGGCGCGGGCCGCCTGTGGTGCCTGGCCGTCGCGTCGATCGCCCACGGCCCGCTCACCGACCATGTCCGCACGCTGTCGCCGCACGACCTGCCGACGCTGAAGGACCGGGCGGCCGCGCTGCTGCGCGCGCGCGGCGCGGAGCCGGTGATCCTGCCCGAGCCGCTGGAGCTGCGGGCGCTGGCGTTCGCTGCATCCGACGCAGCGGACGCGCCGGACGCAGCGCCCCGCCAGGACTTCCGCCCCCTCAAGAGCCGTCACCAGATCGACAAGCTGCTGGTGATCGACATCGAGAGCCTGGGCGTTGCGCGCCGCTACAGCCGCTGCGTCGCCGACGGCGAGCCACAGGTCGTCTTCAACGGCGCGATCTACCTCGTCGACCTGAAGACGAATGCGCTGGAATGGCACCACGCGGTTCGCCTCGCGCAGCCTGGCGATGCCAACTGGGACGAATGGCCCAAGTACCCGCACCTGGACGCCGCGTTCTTCAAGACGCTGCAGATGGGCAAGGAGGAACTGCTGCGTCCGTTGCGCTGACACGGATGGGGCAGGCGCCGGCCGGCGTCGATAATTGCCGGCGACCCATGGCCATCGTTCACAGCTCCTTCTACCGTTTCACTCCCGTCGCCGATCCGGCGGCATTCGCCGCCTGGCTGCGCGACGCCGCAGCCGGCCTGGGCGGCGGCGTCGTTCTCGTCGCGGCCGAAGGGCTGAGCGCGGCCATCGCCGGCGAGGCCGAGGCTGTGCACGCCTTCGAGGCGCGCCTGCAGGAACAACCCGGTTTCTCCGGCCTGCACTTCAAGCACAACGCCTGCGAGCGGCTGCCGTTCAGCCGGCTCAAGGTCTCGGTCAAGCGCGAGATCGTCGCCTTCGGCGTGCCCGGCGTCAGCGGCGACGCCACCGACACCCATGTCAGCCCGCAGCGCTGGCGCGAACTGCTGGCCGACCCCGACACCGTCGTCATCGACAACCGCAACAGCTTCGAGTTCCAGCTGGGCCGTTTTCGCGGCGCCATCGACCCCGGCGTGGCGCATTTCCGCGACTTCCCGGCCTATGTCGAGGCGCACCGCGACGCCTGGCAGGGCAAGACGGTGGCCATGTACTGCACCGGCGGCATCCGCTGCGAGAAAACGGCCGCCTGGATGCAGGCCCAGGGCCTGAAGGTCGCGCAGCTGGACGGCGGCATCCTGAACTTCCTCGAGACCTTCCCCGACGCCGCCGCCGACTGGCATGGCGAGTGCTACGTCTTCGACAAGCGCATCGCCATTGACGCCGCTGCCCGCGAGACCGGCACGACGGCCGAGCAGGTCTTCACCGACCCCGCCGACGCCTGGCGGCTGAACCGCGCGCGGCGGCTGGACCCTGAAACCTGATGTCTTTGACGAAGCCCGACAATCGCGCCCTCGCATCGAGCACCCAGCCATGTCCCACCTGATCGTCCACGGCGGCACGCCCCTCTCGGGCCGCATCATTCCCTCGGCGAACAAGAACGCCGTCCTGCCCATCCTGTGCGCCACGCTGCTGACCAAGGCGCCCGTGCGCCTGCGCGGCGTGCCCGAGATCACCGACGTGAAGAAGATCGTCGAGGTCTTCCGCAAGCTCGGCTCCAAGGTCGAGCTGGACTTCAAGACCGGCATCCTGGACGTGCATCACCAGGACACCCGCTTCGACCCGGCCACCGACCGCCTGCCCGAGGAAATGCGCTCGTCCATCATGCTGGTGCCCGGGCTGATGGCCCGCTTCGGCGCGGCGCGCATCGAGGACGACGTCAAGGGCTGCACGCTGGGTGCGCGTGAGATCGACCCGCACGTGGAAGTCTTCCAGCGCTTCGGTGCCAACGTCGAGCGCCTGCCCGACGGCCTGGTGCTGAAGGTCGACCGCCCGCTGACGGCCAACGACCACTGGACGGACTACGCCTCCGTCACGACGACCGAGAACTTCGTGCTGTGCGCGGCGCTGGCTGACGGCGTGTCCACGCTGACCAACGCCGCCAGCGAGCCGCATGTGCAGGAGTTCTGCAACTTCATGTCGCTGCTGGGCGCGCAGATCGAAGGCCATGGCACGTCCAAGCTGAAGATCACCGGCGTCCAGGAGCTGGGCGGCGCCGACTACACCTTCACCGAAGACTTCCACGAGATCGTCACCTTCCTCGCTTTGGGCGCCATCACCGGCGGCAACGTGCAGGTCAAGAACGGCGCGCCGGAGATGTTCCCGCTGCTGGACCGCACCTTCGCGAAGTTCGGCGTGCAGATCGTCCACGAGGACGGCTGGAGCCGCTGCGTGACGAACGGCCCGCTGAAGGTCAAGGAGCCGTTCACGCGCAACATCCTGCAGAAGGTGGAAGCCGCCCCCTGGCCCTATGTGCCGGTGGACCTGCTGCCCATCTTCGTGGCGCTCGGCGTGAAGGCCGAGGGCAGCGTGATGTTCTGGAACAAGGTCTACGACGGGGCGATGGGCTGGACCAGCGAGCTCGCCAAGTTCGGCGCCCACGCCTTCCTGAGCGACCCACACCGCATGATCACCTTCGGCGGCAAGCCGCTGAGCCCGGCCGAGGTGGAGAGCCCCTACATCATCCGCGTGGCCATCGCGCTGCTGATGGTGGCGGCCAGCATTCCCGGCAAGAGCCTCATCAAGAACGCGACCCCCATCCGCCGCGCGCACCCGAATTTCGTCGAGCACATCGGCGAGCTGGGTGCCCGCATGGAGTGGGTGGAAGGCGACTGAGCGTGCGGCGGTGGTTGTTCGCGGCGGCGATGACGATCGCCGCGCCGGCCGTGTCGGCCGAGACCATCTACTGGGTGGCGCAGGACTTGCCGCCGCATTTCAGCTTCGTCAACGGCCATGCACCGCGCAGCGTCGCCGAGCTGGCGCATGGCGAGGTGGACGGCTTCCTGCGGGTGCTGCTGCCCCGCATGCCCGAGTTCGAGCATGAGTTCATCGAGGCCAGCACGGCGCGCTACGAGGCGTTGTCGCGCAGCGGCCAGACGTTGTGCTCGGCCCTGCATGTGCGCACCCCGGCGCGCACCGGCTGGCTGTATTTCTCGCACCTGTTCCCGTCGCTGCTCGCGCGCGAGATCCACGTCATCGTGCGGCGCGATTCGCTGCCCCGGATTGCCCAGGGCCGGCCGGCGGATGCCCGCATCACGCTGGCCGAGTTGCTGCGCCGCCGCGACCTGACGCTGCTGCTGGCGCGCGACCGCGCGTACGGCCCGCAGATCGACAAGGCGCTGGCCGGCATCTCCGTGCCCCGGCTGGCCGTGGGCGCGCAGCCGGTCAGCCAGGTGCTGGACATGCTGCGCGCCGGCCGCATGGACTTCACGCTGGACTACCCGGCCATCGTCAACGACTACCTCAAGCGCGTCGACGACCCCGGCGCGCTCGTCGCGCTGCCCATCGCCGAGGGGCGCACGACGCTGCTGGCCATGGTGTCGTGCAGCCGCACGCCGGACGGACGGCGCTACATCGAGGCGATCGACGCGGCGGTGCGCGCGCTGGCCCGCGATGCCGATCGGGCGAGCTGGGTGCGCGAATGGCGCGCCGACCGCGCCGATCCGGCCGACATGCGGCGCCTGAACGCCTACATGGACGACCGCGCCCGCGGCGGGCCTCGCGTCGAGTAGCCGCAGCACGGCCACGCGCCGGTCATTGATCGACATGCTCTCTCTTTCCTCCCGCACCGGTCAGCGCGCCGGCCGTGCCGACCTGGTGTCGCGCGCATGAGCCGCCCGCCCAAGCCGGCCCTGCCGCTGCGTGACGGCGTGGGCGCCAGCGCCGTCTTCTGCCCGCCGGGGCCCTGGCCCACGCTGCTCGACTTTCTCGCCGAGCGCCTGCCGCGGGTGGCCGACTGGCCCGAGCGTCTGGCGCGCGGCGATGTCGTCGACGAGGGCGGGCAGCCCGTCGCGGCCGGCTATGTGCCGAATCGCCGCGTCTTCTACTGGCGCTACCTGGCCGACGAGCCGGCGGTGCCGTTCGAGGAACGCATCGTCTTCCAGGACGAGCACCTGCTCGTGGCCGACAAGCCGCATTTCCTGCCCGTGACGCCGGCCGGCCTGTACGCCCGCCAGACGCTGATGGCGCGCTTGCGCCACCGCACCGGGCTGGCCGATCTCATCCCCGTGCACCGGCTCGACCGCGAGACCGCCGGGCTGGTGGTTTTCTGCGTGCGGGCCGATGAGCGTGATGCCTATCACCGCCTGTTCCGCGATCGCACGGTCGACAAGGTCTACGACGCGATCGCGCCTGCGGGCGAGGGGCCCTGGCCACGTGTCGTGCGGCACCGCCTGATGGAGCCCGACACCGAGCAGTTCCTGCAGATGCAGGTCGTCGACGGCGAACCCAACGCCGAGACCTGGATCAACCTCGTCGAGCGGCTGCCCGGCGGACTGGCGCGTTACGAGCTGCGCCCGCACACGGGGGCCCGCCATCAGCTGCGCGTGCAGATGAATGCGCTCGGCCTGCCGCTGGTGGGTGACCGTGTCTACCCCGTGCTGCTGCCGCACGAGAACCCGCCGCGCTTCGACGCGCCGCTGCAGCTCGTCGCACGCGAGATCGCCTTCACCGACCCCGTCACGGGGCAGCCGCGGCGGTTCTCGCGGGGCGCCATGACAATCCCGGCGCCGAAAGAGAAGCCGTGAACGCCGCCGATCCACAAGCCAAGATCCAGGCGCTGCGCCGCCAGCTGCAGTCGCTGCTCGACGCCGCCAAGGCCAACGAGCGCAAGCTGGACCGCTTCGACGCGCTGGAGCGCCGGCTCATCGCGGTGGAGTCTCTGGAGGAGCTGGTCAAGCTGCTGCTCGTCGAATGCCGGGCCGAGTTCGGGCTGGATGCCGCCGAGCTGTGGCTGCTCGACCCCGACGGCGAGCTGCAGCGCGCGCTGCCCGGCCTGCCGATGGCACCGGCACCGCAACTGCTGGCTCACCACGGCCCGCTGAGGGCCTTGTTCGGCACGGCGCGCACCACACGCCTCATCGCGCCAGGCCATGACGAGGCCCTGCTCGCGGCGGCTTTCGGCGCCGGGGCGCGCATGCGCTCGGCGGCGCTGCTGCCGCTCGTCCGCCAGGGGCTGCTGATCGGCAGCCTGCATTTCGGCTCGTCGGACGCCGGCCGCTACGACGCGTCGTCGGGCACCAAGTTCCTGGATCGCCTGGCCGCGATCGCCGCCATCGCCATCGAGAGCATGCTCAACCGCGAGCGCCTGCGCCGCGCCGGCATGACCGATGGCCTGACCGGCGTGCACAACCGCCGCTACTTCGACCACCGCAGCCTCATCGAGTTCAGCCAGGCCGTGCGCCACCGCTACCCGCTGGCCTGCCTGTTCCTGGACATCGACCATTTCAAGGCCATCAACGACGGCCACGGCCATCCGGTGGGCGACGAGGTGCTGCGCCAGGTGGGCGGGATGATCCTGCGCTCGCTGCGCACGGGCGATCTCGCGGCCCGCTATGGCGGCGAGGAGTTCGTCGTGCTGCTGCCGCGCACCGACCTCGCCGGCGCCCGCGAGGTGGCCGAGCGCATCCGGCTGATGGTGCAGGCCGCGCCGTTCGTGACGCCCGAGGGCGGCACCCTCAGCGCCACGCTGTCCGCCGGGCTGGCCATGCTGCCGGCCGGCGCGGCGAGCTTTGCCGAGCTGCTCGGCGCGGCGGACCGCGCGCTCTACGAAGCCAAGCGCCAGGGGCGCAACCGCACGGTGGCCGGCGGCGCACCGGTGTCGTGAAGCAGTGCGCATGTCAGAGTCCGGAATCGCTGAGACCTCATAAAAACCCCGATCAATCAGATCGCACGATTTATGGCTGGCGGCTGACAATTTGTCACCAGGAAGCCTGTCATGAGTACCAACGCCTTTGCCCCGCCCGAGGCCGGTCAGCACGGCGCGATGCCGCGCCGGCGGGGCTCATTGCGGCTGCGGTTGAGCCTGGGCGTGCCGGTGCTGACCGCGCTTGTCGTAGGCGCCATCGAATGGAGCCTGGGCGATCTCGTGGAGGCCGCCGATGGCCTGACCCGCATGGTGTGGCTGGTGCTGTTGCTCAGCGCGACGCAGTTGCTGCTCATCGAAGCGCTGCTGCTGTGGCCGCTGCGGCGGCTTGCGGCGGGCTGCGAGGCCATGGAGTCCGTGCCCGCGCCGCTGGCCGATGACGAGGCCGCGCCCGCGCCGCGGCTGGCGGCCGAACTGGAGCGCATCGGCCACGTGATGCGCCGTGCGCGCGGTTCACTGTGGCAGCAGGGCCAGGCGGCGCTGGCGCTGCAGCGCGAGCTGACGCAGCAGCGTGAATTGCTGGCGCAGGCGCAGCGTGAGCTGGCCGCCAATCAGCGCGAGCTGGCCGGCATGGCGCGCACCGACCCGCTGACCGGCCTGGCCAATCTGCGCGTCTTCGACGAAACGCTGCGGCGCGAGTTCAAGCGCGCCCAGCGCCAGCGCGGCTTGCTGGCCATCGCGGTGCTGGACCTGGATGAGTTCAAGCAGTTCAACGAGCGCCACGGCAGTGCGGCCGGCGACGCCGCGCTGCAGCGTGTGGCCCGCCTGCTGAACGAACGCTTCAAGCGCGACACCGATGTCGTCGCGCGCCTCGGTGGCGAAGAGTTCGTCGCGTTGCTGCCGGGCTTCGGCATGGCGGAAGCGCAGGGCGTGCTGGAGTTGCTGCGCGAGGATTTGCGTGCGCTGCGGCTGCCGGATGGTCAGGGACACCTGACGCTCAGCGTGGGCCTCGCCGCAGCCAGCCCGGGCCACCCCTACCTGAGCGCGCAGGCGTTGATGCAGGCGGCCGACGAGGCGCTCTACATCGCCAAGCACGCGGGGCGCGACCGGCTCAGCCTCGCGGCCTGAGCGGGCCCGCCGCCTTCAGCGGCCGTGCTCCTGGGCAGCCTGCAGTTGTTCGCCGACGCGGCGCGCGGCGCGCAGCACCAGGGTTTCGTCCAGCTGAGCCTGCGGTGCGATCTCGCTGGCGATCTCGTCGAGCTGATCCGGGTGGTTCAGCAACGCCCAGGCGACCGTCGAGATGGCGGCCACGCTGCGGCGCGCGAGGCCGTCGGGCATCGTCAGCGAGGACTGGATCTCGACGTGATGGCGCACGCTGGCCACGGCCGCCGGGGCGAGGCCCCAGCTTTCGCACAGCGCCGACCCCAGGGCGTCATGGCTGACGCCGAAGGCCGTCTTCTCCAGCTCGATCAGCTCCGCATCGTGCGTCGTGGCGCGCAGCATCGCCGGATAGTGGGTGGGCGCATGTCGGTACAGCACCGCCTTGCCGCATTCCTCGAACAGCCCCGCCGAATGCGCGGCCCAGGGGTCCACGCCCAGCATCTGCCCCATGCGGCCCATCAGCAGGCCGCGTTGCGACGCGCGGGCCCACACCGCCTCCAGTTCCGCAGCCGTCGGGAAGGCGGCACGCAGGCCCATCTCGAAGGTGATGGCGGCGACCTCGCGCATGCCGAGGTAGGTCAGCGCCTGATGCACCGTCTGCACGCGGCCACGCAGGCCGTACAGCGAGGAGTTCACGGCCTTCATGACGGCTGCGGCCAGCGCCATGTCGGTCTCGACCAGTGCCGACATGGCCTGCAGATCGATGTCCTCCTCCGCCATCAGCAGCGAGAGCTTGACCAGCACCTCGGGTTGGGTCGGGATCTCGATGTCCAGGTTGCGGAGTTCGGGGTCGACGGGCATGGTGGCTGGGCGGATACGCTGGGGAATACCCGATCGTAGATCAGCGTAAGAAGGCATCCCATGCTGTTTTGAGGATGAGGGCGCCGACCACCGTGACGAACACGCCGCGCACGAACCCCGCGCCATGCTTGAGCGCCAGTCGCGTGCCGGCCAGGCTGCCGATGACGTTGGTGACGGCCATCACGCCCGCGACATGCCACCACACCAGACCCTTGCTGACGAACAGCGAGATCGCAAACGCGTTGGTCAGCAGGTTCATCAGCTTGGCCGTGGCGGACGCGTGCAGGAAGTCGTAACCCAGCACCCGCACGAACAGGAAGACGAAGAAGCTGCCGGTGCCGGGGCCGAAGAAGCCGTCGTAGAAGCCCACCACCAGCGCGATGACGCCGGCCACCAGCGCCTCGGTGCGGCCCGTGAAGCGCGGGCGATGTTCGCGGCCAAGGTCTTTCTTGGCCAGCGTGTAGATGAAGACCGCCAGCAGCACCAGCGGCAAGGCCTTGCGCAAGCCCTCGGGGCTCACATGCGTGAGCACCCAGGCGCCGGTGAAGCTGCCGGCGCCGGCCAGCACGGCCGCGGGCAGCAGGCGGCGCCATGGCAGGGAGACGCGGCGCACGTATTGCACCGTCGCCCAGCCCGTGCCCCAGATGGCCGCGGCCTTGTTGGAGCCCATCAGCGTGGCGGGTGCGGCGTTGGGAAATGTGCTGAACAGGGCCGGCGTGAGCACGAGGCCGCCGCCGCCCGCAACGGCATCGATGAAACCGGCCAGCAGCGAGGCTGCGGCGACGATGAGCAGATCGAACATGGACGGGGGAAGGGCGGGTTGAAAACCGGGAGCCGGAAATAAAACGGCCACCAAGGGGTGCCTTGGTGGCCGGTGCGATTGTCTTCGGGGTTCCCGAAGCAATCTTGCTGTCTTGTCTCCTCACAACCCGCCCGGCGGCCCTGGACCGGAAGCCCGGAACCGCGTCGAGTGCAGTGAATGTATTGCCCTGGTCCGGTGCGTGTCATGGGGGTTACCCCGAAATGACGAAACAAGAGCGGGCATAATGCACTGAAATGGTGCGTTTTTTGGAGGTGAGCGCCTCCGAACGCCAACGCGTGCGGTCGGCGCCCCCCTTGTCGCTTCGTCTGGACACCCTGCCACGCCCTTGCGATGACGTCGCTCCGGGGCGTCCAAGATGCGATCTGCCAGGGCGATCTGGCGTCGCGATTCCTCGTTGCTCAAATCCGACATCCAAGTGCGGCCGCCGGCTTTCAGGCCTTGCGCATCAGCAGGCCGTGGCCCGAGCTTGCCATGTGTGTCGCTGCAGGCCTTCCGGATCGCCAGCGCGTTGAGCCCCAACTGATCGAGTGAGCGTGGCCGTCACATGGTGGGCCCGCTCCATCCCCCAGAATGCGGCCCGGTCAAATCCTGATTGCCAGGCGCCGGTGCTGCGGCACAGTCGCCGCTCCGCAGTACCTGCCGCTTAGCCTGCCATGTCCTTTCACTTCCCACGCCGCCCGGCGGCACGCGGCTTCACGCTGCTTGAACTGCTGGTCGTCATGGTCATCATCGGCCTGCTGGCTGGTTATGTCGGCCCCAAGTTCTTCGGCCAGATCGGTAAGAGCGAGGTCAAGGCCGCCAAGGCGCAGATCGACGCGTTGCAGAAGTCGCTGGACCAATACCGGCTGGACGTGGGCCGCTACCCCAGCACCGAGCAGGGCCTGGCCGTGCTGGTGACCAAGCCGGCCGACGAGCCGAAGTGGCAGGGGCCCTACCTGTCCAAGGCCGTGCCCAAGGACCCCTGGGGCAATGACTACCAGTACCGCGCGCCGGGTGAACACGGCGAATACGACTTGCTGAGCCTGGGCAAGGACGGCCGCCCAGGCGGCGAGGGTGAGGACGCCGACCTGACCTCCTGGTGAGCGTCTCCGTGCCGGAGTTCCAGACCCGCGTGCTGCGCGCCGGCGCTGTGAGCAGCGAGCGCGTCGAGGCCCCGGACCGTGCTGCCGTGGCGGCCGTGCTGGGCGTGGCGCCTCAGCATGTGCTGGAGGTGCGCGAACTGGTGGCAAGCCCTGGCGCCGGCAAGCCCTGGCGCCGCAACGCCCGTTTTCCCCTGCAGCTGTTCAGCCAGGAGCTGGCCGTGCTGCTGGACGCCGGCATCGCGCTGCTGGAGGCGCTGAACACGCTGCGCGAGAAGGAAGGCCAGCCCGGCGTGCGGGCGGCGCTGGACGCCGTCATCGCGCAGATCGAGCAGGGCCAGCCGCTGTCCGTCGCGTTGCGGCAGCAGCCGCAGGCCTTCGACGAACTCCTCTGCGCCATCGTCGCGGCCAACGAGAAGACCGGGCAGCTCTCCGTCGCACTGGCCCAGCATGCGCGCTATCTGGCCTGGGTGGATGGGCTGCGCTCGCGGCTCGTGGCCGCGCTGGTCTACCCCTTGATGCTGCTGGGCGTGGGCTCGGCGGTCATCCTGTTCCTGCTGCTCTACGTGCTGCCGCGCTTCGCGGGCATCCTGGAGCAGACGAGCGCCGAGCTGCCCTGGGCGTCGCGCGTGCTCATCGAGTTCGGCCAGACGGCGGGTGCGCATCCGGGCTTCGTGCTCGGCGGCCTCGCAGCGGCGGGCTTTGCCGTGTTCGCACTGTTCCGCCAGCCCGGCGTGCGCTTGCGCCTGCAGGCCGCGTTGTGGACGCTGCCGGGCCTGGGCCCGCGTCTTCGCGTGCTAGCGCTGGCGCGGCTGTACCGTTCGCTGGCCATGCTGCTGGCGTCGGGCGTGCCGGCCTTGTCGGCGCTGAAGATCGTCGTCGACGTCGTGGCCGCGCCGTGGCGGGAGGCGGTGCGTGGCGCGGCCGCGCAGATCGAGCGCGGCGAGCGGTTGTCGACGGCCTTCGATGCGCAAGACCTGGCGACGCCGGTGGCGCGCCGCATGTTGCGCGTGGGTGAGCGCAGCGGCGAGGTGGCGACGATGCTGGAGCGTGCCGCCGCCTTCCATGACGAGGAAGCCGCGCGGCTGACTGACCTGTTGTCGCGGCTCGTGAACCCAGCGCTGATGCTGATCATGGGCGTGCTGATTGGCGGGATCATCGTGCTGATGTACCTGCCGATTTTTCAGTTGGTGGAGCAGGTGCAGTGATGGGGTTTGCTGTTCGTTGCGTCGGCTTCTCGGCCAGGCCCGTGCCGGGAGTTCGCCCCGGCGGGCGACCTACTTTCTTGTGCGGACAAGAAAGTAGGCAAAGAAACCGCCCCTGCAAAACCGCCCCTTCGGGGTTCCCTGCGATGCTCGAAGCCCAGGGCCGCGCCGAACTCACTTCGCTACGCTCCGTTCAGACAGGCGGCGCGAAGTCAGTCCTTGAAGCGCGCTACGCGCGCGCCCTGGGCTTCTCCGCTTCTCGGCGGTTTAGAAGGGGAAGACCCAGAACAGCCGAACAGCCAATCGCCAAACCCGCCAGCCGGCTGGCACCGGCTGCTCGGATTGCCCCCTTTAGCCTCGCCGAGGAGCACAGCGGCTTGCAACCGCGCGCGCAGCGCGCCTCAAGCTCTGACTCCGCGCAACTGTTTGAGCAGAGCGTAGCGGCGCGAGTTTTGCGCGGGGTTGCAAGACGCGAGCACCGCAGGGCACCCCTCGCGCAGCGAGGGGCGAGGCGTTCGGGGGGAGCTCTTTGCTTACTTTCTGGCGGCCCAGAAAGTAAGTCGCCCGCCGGGGCGAACTCCCGGCACGGCAGGTGGCGCCAAGCAGAAGGGCCGCAGACATGACGACCTCCCTCCACGACTGGCTCCCCGCTGACCAAGGCCCCTGGCACCTCGACTTCGAGCAATGGCCACAGGCCCAGGCGCAGCGCTGGCGAGCCGTGCTGGCGGTCGGCGCCGACAACAAGCGCGTGCTGCTGGCCGAGCGCGATGAGGACGCGATGCTGCTGCAAAGCGTCGAGTCGCGCCTGAACGCGCCGGTCGGCTGGCAGCGTGCGTCGAGTGACGCCGTGACGCACTTCCTCGGTGCCGGCGAGGCGGACTTCCGCGCGCTGTCGGACGTCGAAGAGGCGCTGACGACCATCGAGGACCACACCGAGGAGCTGTCCGCGCTGGCGCTCAGCGAACAGGCCAGCCCCGTCGTGCGGCTGCTCAACGCGACCATCTACGACGCGCTGCAGGACGCCGCTTCCGACATCCACATCGAATGCACGGCGCGCGGCGCGGTGATCCGCTTTCGCGTCGACGGCGTCATGGCGTTGGTGCGTCAGGTGGACGGCCCGCAAGTCGCAGAGCAACTGGTGTCGCGCCTGAAGGTCATGGCCGAGCTGGACATTGGCGAGCGCCGGCTGCCGCAGGACGGCCGTTTCAAGCTGCGCGTGCAGGGGCGCGAGATCGACTTCCGCCTCTCCGTCATGCCCAGCGTGTTCGGCGAAGACGCCGTCATCCGCATCCTCGACCGCGCGGCCATCGCGCGCGCCGGCACGCTGACGCTGGACGCTTTAGGCTTCGGCGAGGATGAGCGCGCCGCCATCCGCCACCAGGCGCGCCAGCCGCACGGCATGCTGCTCGTCACCGGCCCCACCGGCTCCGGCAAGACGACGACGCTGTACGCCACGCTGGCCGAGATCCACACCGGCGCCGACAAGATCATCACCATCGAAGACCCGGTCGAGTACCAGTTGAGCGGCGTCGTGCAGATCCCCGTCAACGAGAAGAAGGGCCTGACCTTCTCGCGCGGGCTGCGCTCCATCCTGCGCCATGACCCGGACCGCGTCATGGTCGGCGAGATCCGCGACGCCGAGACCGCGCAGATCGCCGTGCAGGCCGCGCTGACGGGCCACCTGGTGTTCAGCACGGTGCATGCGAACAACGCGTTCGACGTCATCGGCCGCTTCATGCACATGGGGCTGGATCTCTACAACGTCGTGTCGGCGCTGAACGCCGTGCTGGCGCAGCGCCTGGTGCGGCTGACGTGCAGGCACTGCGCGAAGCCCTTCACGCCCGATCCCGCGACGCTGACAAGGCACGGCGTCATCAACGGCAACTTCCTGAAGGGCGAGGGCTGCGGCCATTGCCGCGGCACTGGCTACAAGGGGCGGCGCGCCGTGGCGGAGCTGCTGAAGCTCGACGACGGCCTGCGCGACCTCATCGCCGCGCGTGCGCCGATGTCCGACATCAAGGCGGCAGCGCGAGCGCGCGGCATGAAGTCGCTGCGTGAGATGGCGCTGGCCGCCGTGTGCCGGGGCGAGACGACTTTCGAGGAGCTGGAACGTGTCACGCTCGATGAGTGATTCGTTGACGCAGCGCCTGCGGCGGCAACTGAGCGCGCGCTTCGCCAAGCAGCGGCGCGTGTTCGTCACGCCGGAGGGGGGCGAGTTCGGCGCCTGGTGCCAGGAGCGGCCGGGCACGGCCGTGGAGCTCATCGTCTCCGCGCGGGCGTCGCACGAGCTGCTCGTCGAGCCGGGGCTGCCGCTACCCGATCTGGATGCGGTGCAGGCCTATGCGCAGCAGCAGTTCGCCCATTACTTCGGGGCCGCCGCGCAGCGCTTCGCGATTGCGCCGTGGCGCTCGGGTGAGGCGGCCGGGGCGTCGGCACTGCATGGGCTGGACCTGGCCGCATTGCGCGCGCAGGCCGATGCGGCCGGCGTGCGCATCGCCGCCGTGCGGCCGGCCTGGGCGGCCTGGCTGGCGTCCCTGCCCGCCGCCGTGCGCGCGTCCTCGGGTCGCTGTGTGTGGCAGGAGGGGCAGACGGCTGTCGTCATCCAGCTCGACCGGGGTCGCGTGGTGGCGCTGCAGCCGCGCCGTGTGCAGGCACTGGCCGATCTGGGGGGCGAAGCGCCACTGGCCGTCGGCACGCCCGACGACGCCGGGCTGCCGCAGCCGGGGCCGGCTGTTCCCCAACCTGATTTCCTGCCGCGCTCGGGGCGCTCGCCGCTGGCCTGGCCGCTGGCGGCAACGGGCGCGCTGGTGCTGGCGACGGCGGCCTGGAGCGCTGCCGATAGCCACCACGCGTTGGCCGTGGCGCAGTCGGCGCGTGAGCGCGTGGCCGCGTTGCGCCCTGCCGCAGCCGCCGCCCGGCCGGCGCCGCGCCGCGAGGCGCCGGCCGCCACGCCCAATCGTTCGGCGCAGGAGGCCCGCGCGCTGCTGGCCATGCCGTGGGAGCCGCTGCTGGCGCGCGTCGAGACGGCCGGCGCCGAGGCCAAGACCATCGCGTGGCTGGGCCTGGACGCGAACGCCGGCCGCGGCGAGTTGCGGCTCGAAGGCTTGACGCCCGACAAGCTGCTCGCGCTGCAGCTGGCGGAGCAACTGGGCGGCACGCCGGGCTGGCGGCAGGTCGTGCTGTCGCGTTTTTCGGCGGCCGAGTCGGGGCTGGCGGGGCAGCGTTTCGAGATCAATGCCCGCGTGCCGACGGGAGAGGTGCCATGAGCCGCTGGGGCAGAGCGTTGGGATGGCCGGGCCTTGCCGGGCTGGTGGCGTTGCTGCTGGCGGCGGTCATGGCCTGGGCCGGCCAGCGCTGGGATGCCCAGGCGACGGCCCTGCAGGCCGAGGCGCGGGCCCTGCGTGCCAAGGCTCGCCCTGCTGCGTCGGTGTCGGCAGGGCCCGTCAGCGCGCAGCAATGGCAGGCCGCGCTGCCGCCAGCGTCGCAGCGCCAGCAGCGCCTGGCCGATCTGCTGGAGCTGAGCCTGCGGCTGGATCTGCGCGGCGTGCGCACCGAGCACCGCCTCACGACCACCGAGGGCCTGGAGCGGCTGCGGGTGACCATGCCCGTCACCGGCCCCTATGCCCAGGTACGCCGGCTCATCGCCGCGGCGCTGGCGCACGACCCCGCGCTGAGCCTCGATGCGGTGAAGCTGCGCCGCGTCAGCCCGCTGAGCGCGGACGTGGAAGCCGAACTGCAATGGTCGCTGCACGGGAGGGCGCCATGAGTCGCGCTTTGTTGGCCGCGCCGGCTGCAGCGCCGCTGCGGCGCCGGCTCGTGCTGGGTGCCGCGCTTGCCGCGACGCTGGCGGCCACCGCGTGGGTCGCGATGCAGCCAGAAGAAGACGGCGCGCCGCCCGTCGCGCTGCCGCAGCGACGGGCCGCCGCTGCGCTGCCGGCTGCGTCAGCAGCCTCGGCAGCATCAGCGCCTGGCCTGCCGCCCGTTGCGCGCCAGCCCTGGGCCGAGGCAACGCCCGAGCAACTGGCCGCCTGGCAGCCGCCACCGCCGCCACCACCACCGCCCGCCCCGCCGCCGGCACCTGCGGCGCCGCCACCGCCACCAGTGGCGCCACCGCTGCCTTACCAGATGATCGGGCGGGTTGTCGAAGGTGAGGGCGCGCAGGCCGTCGAGGTGGCGCTGCTGGCCGGCCCGAACAAGGCGCTCAGTGCGCGGCGCGGCGATGTCATCGACGGCCAGTGGCGCGTCGAACAGGTGTCGACCAGCGGCGTCACGCTGACCTGGCTGCCCGCGCAGCTCCCCCAGAACATCGTTTTCAAGGCTGTGCCATGAAGCCGCTCCCTCTTCTTGTCGTCACTGCCGCGTTGCTGGCCGGCTGCGCCAACCCGGCGCTGCGCGAAGCCGAAGACCTCGGCCGCAGCAACCAGTGGCCCGCCGCGCTGCGCGTGCTGGACGACGCCGTGGCCCAGGACCCCAAGGACCCGCAGCTGCGCGCGGCCCAGGTGCGTGCCCGCGAGCAGGCGACGGCGCGGCTCATCCTGCAAATCGAGGCGCTGCGGGGGCAAAGCCGCTGGGACGAGGCGCAGGCCCTGTTGAGCGCGCTGGCACAGGCCGACGCGAAGCACCCGCGGCTGGCCGCGCTGACGGTGGACATCGAGCGTGGCCGCCGTCACGAGGCGCAGCTCGCCATCGGCCGCGCCGCGCTGAAGGAAGGCCGGCTCGAGCGCGCCGAAGCCGTGGCGCGCGAGATCCTCGCCGAGGCGCCGCAGCACCCCGGCGCCCGCCTGCTGGCCAGCCAGGTGGCGCAGGCCCGCCCGCTGGAGTCGGCCATCGGCGAGCTGGGCCCCGGCTTCCAGAAGCCCGTGACGCTGGAGTTCCGCGACGCGCCGCTGCGGCAGGTCTTCGAGGCGCTGGCGCGCTCCAGCAACATCAACTTTGTGTTCGACAAGGACGTGCGGGCCGATGCCCGCGTGACCGTGTTTCTGCGCGGCGTGTCGCTGGACGAGGCCATGCGCGTCATCCTCGGCACGCAGCAGCTGGACCGCAAGCTGCTCAACGACAGCTCGGTGCTGATCTTCCCGAACACCGCCGCCAAGCAGCGTGAGCACCAGGAGCTCATCACCCGCACGCTCTACCTGACCAACGCCGACGTGAAGCAGGTGCAGGCCATGGTGCGCACCATCGCCAAGGTGCGCGACATCCACATCGACGAGCGGCTGAACCTGCTCATCGTGCGCGACACACCCGAGGTGGTGCGGCTGGTGGAGAAGCTCATCGCCTCGGTCGACCTGCCCGAGCCCGAGGTCATGCTCGAAGTGGAAGTCATGGAGCTGGCCACCGACAAGACCGATGAGCTGGGCCTGAGCTGGCCCGAGCAGGTCACGTTCGGTCTGCCGGGGTCGTCGGCGACGACGGCGTTGTGGAGCGAGCGCGGCCAGTTCCGCGCCAGCATCGTCAACCCGGCTGTCGTGGCCAGCCTGCGCGCCTCGTCCGGCAACAACAACATCCTGGCCAACCCCAAGATCCGCGTGCGCAACCGCGACAAGGCCAAGGTCCACATCGGCCAGAAGGTGCCGGTGTTCACGACGACGACCAACTTCACCGGCTCCACCTCGGTGGCCGCCTCGGTGAGCTACCTCGACGTCGGGCTGAAGCTGGACGTGGAGCCCACCATCCAGCTCGACAACGACGTCGTCATCAAGGTCGGCCTGGAAGTCTCCAGCCTGATCAGCGAGGTGACAGGCCCGGGCGGCACGACGGCCTACCAGATCGGCACGCGCAACACCGCGACGACGCTGCGCCTGGCCGACGGCGAGACGCAGGTGCTGGCCGGCCTCATCAATGACGAGGACCGCAAGTCCTCGTCCGGCGTGCCGGGCCTGTCGCGCCTGCCGGTGCTGGGCCGGCTGTTCGGCACGCAGACCGACACGCGCAACAAGACGGAGGTGGTGCTGCTGATCACGCCGCGCGTCGTGCGCAACCTTGCCGTGCCCGACGCATCGCTGACGCGACTGCCCAGTGGCACCGACGCCAGCCCCGGCGCCTTCTCCAGCCTGATCCGCCGCGAAGGCCGGGTGGGTGTGGGCCTCAGCAGCGGTGGCGGCGCGCCGGCCGCGACATCCGCGCCATCGACACCCTCGCCCACGCCCGCAGCGCCGGCCGTGGCGGCGGAGGCTGCGCTCAAGCTCGACGTCACGCCGCAGATCCCGGCCGGCGGCACGGTGTCCGTCGCGCTGAAGAACGACAGCGGCCTGCAGATCAAGGGTGAACTGGAGTACGACGCCAGCCGCCTGACGCCGGCCCAGCCGCTGCAGGGCGCTGCGCCCGGGCGCTTCCCGATCGAGATCCCGCCGCGCGGCGACCGTGTCGTCGTGTTCCGCGCGCTGCCGCCGGCGGCCGGGCAGGTGCTCAACATCGGCCTCGGCAGCCTCAGCGCGTCGGGGCTGAACGGCGAGTCGGCGCCCGTGCGGGTCGACGGCACCGGGCTGTTGACGGTCGACGCGGCGAAATGAAGCCCCGCGTTCAACGCTTACGTTGGCCGGCGCCCCGAGGGGACGGCGATGCTTGCCGGCTCGACCGGCAAGCACATCGCCAGCGCGGGCCGGCCTGGGAGCGACCCGGCGCACGGCCCGCCACGGGAACTCACGTTTTGGCGGAGCACTGATGCGCAGCCGGGGCTTCACGCTCATCGAGATGTTGGTCGTGCTGGCCATGCTGGGCGTGCTGGCGTCGGCGGCGCGGCCGCTGCTGGAACTTTCGGTGCAGCGCAGCCGCGAGCATGAGCTGCGGCAGGCGCTGCGCACGCTGCGCGAGGCGCTGGACGCCTACAAGCGCGCGGCCGAGTCCGGCAGCATCGTGCTGAGCCCCGAGGACAGCGGCTATCCGCGTGCGCTGCAGCAACTGGTCGACGGTGTGGCGGATGCGAAGTCACCCAACGGCCGCAAGCTCTACTTCCTGCGCCGGCTGCCGCGCGACCCGTTTGCGCCGGCCGACCAGCCCGCCGCCGAGAGCTGGGGTCTGCGCGCCTACGACAGCCCGCCCGACGAGCCGCGCGCCGGCAAGGACGTGTTCGACGTGTTCTCGCGGTCCGAGCGCAAGGCGCTGGATGGCAGCAAGCTCAAGGATTGGTGATGGCCCCGAACTGTCCTGGCGCACCATCGCTGCCTGTCCGCCAGCAGCACCTGCGGAACCGGCCTTGCCAGGCCGGCGGGTGCAGGCCGCGCAAAGCACGTGGGCGGGGGTTCACATTGATCGAGCTGATCGTCGTCATGGCGATCGTGGCGCTGCTGACCTCCATCGTGGCGCCGCGCTATTTCCACTCACTGCAGAAGAGCAAGGAGACGGCCCTGCTGCAGTCGCTGACGACGATGCGCGACGCGCTCGACCAGTTTGCCGCCGACAAAGGGCGTTATCCCGAGTCGCTGCTGGAACTGGCCGCTGCGCGCTACATCCGCGACGTGCCCGAAGACCCGCTCACCGGCAGCCGCGAGACCTGGGTGGAGCTGCCGCCGCCGACCGACATGCAGGCCGCTGGCCGCGTGTGGGACGTGCGCAGCGGCGCCGCCGGGCGCTCGGCGGACGGCAGGCTCTATGCCGACTGGTAATGCCGCCGTACAGCGGGGCTTCAGCTACCTGGCCGTGCTGTTTCTCGTCGCGTTGACGGCGGCGGGCCTGGCGGCGCTGGGGCAGGCGTGGAGCACGGCCGCGCAGCGTGAGAAGGAGCGCGAACTGGAGTTTCGTGGCAGCGAGATCGCCCGCGCGATGCGAAGCTACTACCAGGCCACACCCACGCCGCCGCGCCAATACCCGGCCACGCTGGAGGAACTGCTGGAAGACCGCCGCGGGCCGGTGGTGCGGCGCCATCTGCGCCGGCTCTACGCCGACCCGTTCACCGGGCGGCCGGACTGGGAGCTGGTGCCCGAGCCGGGCCAGGTCGACCGCTACAGCGGCTTGCGCAGCCGCTCCACCCAGCCGTTGCTGCGTGCCGCGGCGCCGGACGGGACGCCCACGCCGACAGCCGCCGCGCGCGTGTTCAGCGCGCTGGCTCAGGGCGATGGGCAGGCGGTGCAAGCGCCGCTGCCGGCCGAGGCGCCGTCAGCTCCCGCGGCTGCCGTATCTTCCGCTCGCTAACGAAACGTTTTATTGCACATTTGCCATGCGTGGAAACCCTTCCCCCGCAGGTAAAGGGCGGGGAAGTTGGGATAGTCGTGAACTAATGCTTGCACAGAATCGGGCGCTCCCGGCGGAGCCTATCGGGCGCCCCTGGCAAACGCATCGGGATGCGGCCGCCTGATCGGTGGTTCGAGTGACGTCCTGCTGCACCTCTTGTTCAACTGACCGCAGAAAGTAGGTAGTGCAATGAAGAAGGTTGGGATCCGACTGGCCATGGCGGCCGCAGCCCTGTTGACGTCGATCGGTGTTCAGGCGGGCGTGCTGCGCACCACGATCACGTTCGACCCCGTGGACACGTCCACGCTCGCCTTTCCGCCCCTGCTGGTCTATGGCGACGAGTTCTACCAGCCCGGCCTGGGCGGCCGCACGATGTGGCTGGACCCTTTCTCAAACTCCTCCATCGGTGGCGCCGGCGACCTGGTTGGCGCCGTTGTGGACGGCGCCTGCGCGGACCTGGGCTGCCCCGTCAACAACGCGAGCAACTACGTCGCCATGCTCGACGACGGCGTGCTGGCCTTTGGTTCGACTGACGGGTTCACGTTTTCCGTGCAGAGCCTGAATGCGAGCTTCATCGGCTCCGGCGATGTGATGAGCACGACGCCCGGCTACCTGGCGCTGCAAGGCGTTCGCAACGGCCAGTCGATGACGGCCTACTTCGCGCTGACCGGCCTGGATGCCAACGGTCAGCTGAACTTCAGCACCATCGACACGGGTGCCTTCGGCGACTACGAATTCGACAACGTCTACGCCTTTGCCTACGCGTGCAAGGGCTCGTCATGCCAGGCCTTCTCGAGCAACCAGGCTCAGTTCGCGCTGGACGACATCGTCATCGAGCATGTGCCCGAGCCCGCCAGCCTGGCGCTGGTCGGCATCGCCGGCCTGGCCTATTTGGGCGCCCGTCGCCGCCGCGCTGCCTGACCCGCCGACCGCATCGAAAGGATCTCTCCATGAAGATGAAACTCAAGCCTGCCGCCCTGGCCACGCTCGTGCTCGCGTCGGGGCTGGCCACCGGTGCCTTCGCCCAGGATCGCAAGACCTACATCGTCCAGTTGAAGGACGAACCCGCCGCGTCTTACCAGGGCGGCGTTGCCGGTCTGGCCGCCACTCAGCCCGCAGCGGGCGACAGCTTCAAGTACGGCAGCGCGGCCGTGCAGGCCTATGTCAGCTACCTTGGCCAGCAGCAGAGCAGGGTGCTGGCGGTGGTGGGCAGCGCGCCGGTGCTGGCCACTTACAACGTGGTGTTCAACGGCTTCGCGGCGAGCCTGACCGACGACGAGGCCCGCTCGCTGTCCACCAACACGGAGGTGGTCGGCCTGTGGCTGGACCAGCCGCGCCAGCTCGACACGATCTCGACCTCGCGCTTCCTGAAGCTCAGCGAGCCCGGTGGTCTGTGGTCCAAGAGCGTGAGCGGCTTCCCGGTGAAGGGTGAGAACCTTGTCGTCGGCATCGTGGACGGCGGCATCTGGCCGGAGAACCCGGCCTTCTTCGACCGTGTCGATGTCAATGGCGTGCCCACCAACAATGCAGCCGACACGCTGGCCTTCGGGCCCGCCCCGGCCAGCTTCACCGGCGGTTGCGTCGCAGGCCCTGGCATCGACCCGGCCAAGCACTGCAACAACAAGCTGATCGGCCTCAAGCATTTCAACACCGGCTTCAAGGCCAGCGGCCAGACGCTGCACTGGACCGACTTCCCCGATTCCGGTCGCGATTCGTTGTCGGGCGCCACCGGCCATGGCGGCCACGGCGACCACACGGCATCCACGGCGGCGGGCAATGCCAACGTGCCGGTCACGATCAACAACGCCCTCGTCGGCACGGCCTCCGGCATGGCGCCGCGCGCGCGCGTCGCGGCATACAAGGTCTGCTGGACCTATGTGAACCCGGCGGCCACCGACGGCACCGGCAGCCAGAACAGCTGCTACACCTCCGACTCGGTTGCGGCCATCGATGCCGCCGTGGCGGACGGCGTCAACGTCATCAACTACTCGATCAGTGGCTCGCAGACCTCGGTCAACGACCCCGTCGAGCAGGCCTTCTACCGCGCTGCGCTGGCGGGCGTGTTCGTTGCCGCATCCGCCGGCAACAGCGGCCCCGGCCAGGCGGTGGCCCACATCAGCCCATGGCTGACCACGGTCGCGGCCTCCACGCATGACCGCGCCTTCTCGGGCAGCGCGACGGTGGGTGGCACCGCCTACACCGGCGGCTCCACCACGCAGACCGGGCTGACGACGCCGACGGACATGATCCTCGCCGAGAACGCCGGCGTGGGCGGCGGCAACGCTAGCCTGTGCTTCAGCGCCGCGCCGCCGGCCGGCCAGGTGCTGCTGGACCCCGCCAAGGTGGCCGGTAAGCTGGTGGTTTGCACGCGCGGCACGAATGCGCGTGTCGACAAGGGCCTGGCCGTCAAGAACGCGGGCGGCGTGGGCATGATCCTCGTCAATGCGGCGGCGGGCCAGACGGTCGACAGCGACTTCCAATCCGTCCCGACGGTGCAGGTCACCAACACCGACGGCGCGGCCATCAAGGCCTATGTCAGCGGCAGCGCCAGCCCCAAGGGCACGATCGCCACGGCGACCATGGGCGTGAAGGCGGCGCCCGTCATGGCCGACTTCTCGTCGCGCGGCCCCAACGGTGGCGACAGCAACGTGCTGAAGCCTGACCTGACGGCACCAGGCGTGGACATCATCGCCCAGGTCACGCCGGTGCAGGACGAGGCCCAGAAGGCTCAGATCGCCGCCGGCACGCTGGTGCCGCCGCCGGCCTGGGACAGCTACCAGGGCACGTCCATGTCCAGCCCGCACGTGGCGGGCCTGGCGCTGCTGCTGAAGCAGGCCAACCCGACCTGGGGTCCGGGCGCCATCAAGTCGGCGCTGATGACCACCGCGTACTCGACGCTGGATGACGGCCTGCCGTCGCCGCAGAACGGCCTGCTGCCCTGGGCGCAAGGCGCTGGCCATGTCGACCCGCAGAAGGCGGTCGACCCTGGTCTGATCTACCCGGCCGGCAAGAACGACTGGGTCAAGTACCAGTGCAAGGTCAACAAGGCCGCCGTCACGCCGGCCAGCGATTGCACGACCATCGGCACGCTGGACGAGACCTACAACCTGAACCTGCCGTCCATCACGGTCGGCACGGTGACGGGCGGGGTCGCGGTCACGCGCAGTGTCACCAACGTCGGCGCGACCACGGCGACGTATACCGCCGCCGTGACGCCGCCGGCCGGCTTCACGACGACGGTGTCGCCCAGCACGCTGACGCTGGCGCCGGGTGAGACCAAGTCGTTCGCCGTCAGCATCGCGGCGGCCGGTGCGGCCGAAGGCGTCTGGCAGTTCGGCCAGTTGGTGTGGAGCGACGGTGTGCACTCGGTGCGCTCGCCCATCCAGGCCAAGGCCGGCAAGACGATCTCGGCGCCCGTCGAGTTCACCGACACCAAGACCTCCGGCAGCAAGCTGTTCACCGTGCGCACCGGCTTCGCCGGCCGCATGGGCGTGCTCAAGGGCGGTTTGAAGGACGTGACGATGGGCGCGGAAACGTCGCTGACGCCGTTGGCCACCAGCTCCGCGACTTTGGCCAGCCGCTGCGCCAACAGCAGCAACTACGCCTCGATCGCGAAGTACACCTTTACCGTGCCGGCCGGTGCCATCGTGGGGCGCTGGGCGCTGCGGCAAGCCGACGTCGGTGCTGCAACGGATGACCACGACCTTGTCGTCGTCAATATGGCGACGGCGGCCTACACCTACTCGGGCAATGACGGTTCCGATGAGGTGGTGCAGCTCGTGGCGCCGACCGCAGGCACCTACCGCGCCTGCGTGCTGGCCTACGGCGGCACGGCGCCGATGAAGCACAAGCTGTCGAGCTGGATCGTCTCGCCGGGTGATGCGGGCGGCCTGAATGCGCTGGTGCCGTCGCAGGTCTACGCGGGCAGCACCGCGACCGTGGGCTTCAGCTGGACGGGCCTGGCGGCTGGCAAGCGCACCGTGGGTGGTGCGCAGTGGCTGGATGCGGCCGGCAAGGTGCAGGCAACCACCGTGCTGCGTGTCTCGACGGATGGCAGCGTGCCGGTGCAGAACGTGCCGAGCAACATGCCGGGCAAGCTGGTCGACGCAGCCGTTACCGAGTAAGGCTGACGCGACACCGGGGCGCTGGTGCCCCGGCCGTGACCAGGCCGCATGCCGAGAGGCGTGCGGCCTTTTCCTTTGGGGCGCTGCGGTGGCTTAGAGCCGCTAACAAAATTCCGGCAAGGCGCGACAACAGATGACGCAGCAGGCCAAGCTCAACAGCGCCACATGAGTCTCGACGGCGCGCTCAAACCGGATGCGCAGCTTGCCAAACGCGGCCAGCCA